>PWVB01000458.1 GCA_003562365.1 Anaerolineae bacterium | reverse complement strand
TCCCAGACTTGCTCGGCTTGCAGCTATGTGTCAAAGTCCAATCGTCCCACGCGGGACACTTTCTGCTGTGAACAGTGTGGCTTCTCTGGCCCTGCTGATCACATCGCTGCGCTGAACATCGCAGCTCGGGCGGCTGTCAACCCACCTATGGTCTCGACCAAGATGCCTAAGGGCTACCCGCTTCAGCGGGGAGTAGTTGATATTGTCCAGCTTTTAGGGGATCACTATAAATCAGCGGAGGCCAAGATAGGTGGCGGAAGCCACTGAAGGGTCGAATCGTCTACGTCAAAGAGCTATCGCTGAGACTCGATGGCGGCCCAAGCGGGATAGCACAATAGCAAGACATATAGGAGTGCGTGCATCGTGGCATTGATGATGACGACGAAGCCAGAACTGTGGTGACCGCGGGGGGGCAAGCAACCACACCGTTGAAATATTAGCAAGTCTTGGTCGGGGAAAAGCCGGCTGAATCCTTAGGCAAAGCCGCCGTTTACGGACTCGTACGTAAGCTGATGTGGTAGGACCGGGGCCGCACGCCTTCCTCCTACTCGAGTCTGGTGAAAATGAGAGGTGAACACTGGACGTCTCCTGAGTAGAATAGCGTTAAAGCTAACTACCGGTTCGAACAGGAGACGATCCCATGCTCACGCGTATTGTACACGGTTCTGAAAAACTATGCACGTTGTCGATCGGCTAGACTGACCCTTGAGCCAACCACAACGGCGGCATCTGTTGAAAAGGGCCGATGCCTTGCTGGTGTGCTAGGACACCAAGAGCCTCGCGGCATTGCAGGGTTAGTTCGTCACGGCGCCCGATGCGTCCAACTTGGCCGACTTTCTGCGCACCAGTCCCTGGTCCGCCGCGGCAGGCCGTGCAGCCCTGTGCAAACACCAAGTGAGGTGGTTGGTCGCCGAAGCCGAGCGCACTGGAGCAACTAAAGTCATCGACGTCAACATCAATGACTCGTTAGGCGAAAAGGATCAGCACCCCCGTGCCTTGGCGCTCGTGGATTGGTTCTACGCTCACACCACGAGTACCAAACGCAAGTGCCGTTACAAGAAGGCGTTCTGCTACGCGGTCTGCACTCTGCGGGTGGGAGACAACGTCGTCACCCTCGACCTGCAACTCTATCTGTGGAACAAGGCGGTTCGCAAGCTCAACCGCCAGCGCGCCGCGGGAGGCCGCATCCCGTTTCGCAGCAAGTACCGCATCGCACAGCACATCCTGGTCAATCTAGCGCCCCTGATCTCCAAGGGGTGGCAGGTGTATGTGCGGTGCGACGGTTGGTACGCCTCGGCGCGTCTGCTCAAGTATGTTCACCGCCAAGGGTGGCACACCACCTGTGGTTTCAAAGGCAATCGCACGCAACTCAAGACCCACGCTGAGGCGCTCAAGCACAAGTGGCACAACCGGTCGCGCGTGACCACCGCGGATGGCGACACCTAGACGCACTTTGTGCGACGGCTCGAAGGCTGTCTAGCCGATGTTCTGCTCGCCGTCCGCATCATCTCTCCCAAACAGCACCCCCGGGACCAGTTCCCCGCGTGCATCCTATCTTGCTCCGCCACACAAGCGTTGCAAACCTACACCTGGCACTGGTCTTGTGAAACGGCCAACTTCTATCTCAAAACGCAACTCAGGTTGTCCGATTCCTGCGTGGGCTCTTACGAGGCGGTGAACCGCCATATCGTCGGCCGCATCTGGCTTGGGCCTACGTCGAGCAGCGTTTTGCGTGCGAACGCTCCGGCCAAGTCAAACCCGAGGCGACGTCATTCGGCTGCATCGCGACGAGCATGCCGTTGCTTGGTTAAGCACCGCCATTTATGTGGCGGCCGCCACCCAGGGCGCCGATGCGGTGCTCCAGCGTTGCCTGCGGTTCGAAACGCTGTCCGCGGGCCTTGCGCTTGAGCTCACATCGTATCTCCGAGCTCAGGTTCTCTTCGCGCGCCCTTTATCTGCCCACCACAGCAGTTTTTCGGTGTTGTCAAGGTGCGTTTCGCCAATGTCCAGTGATGTGCTGATGATGCTGGCTGGTACTTTGCGTCAATCCTGTTGTGTTGGATCTAATAAGCTTTGCCGAAGATGGCCATCTCCGTGGCTGGCTTACCCGTGTAGACGCAGGTGCCGGTTCCCCCTGGTTGATCCACCGGTATGCAGCGCAGAGTCGCTTTGGTCTCATCCTTGATGGCTGCCTCATCTTCGGTCGATCCAGCCCACCAGGCTCTGACAAACCCAATCTCTAAGGCCTCGCGGAATTCAGCGTAAGTGTCGACCTCCTGAAGATGGCTGTCGCGGAAGTCCAATGCTTTTTTGTAGATCGCGGCTTGCACCGTCTCTAGTAAGGTGGGAATCTGTGTCTCAAGCTCAGCCATTGGGATCAGCGTCTTACCCTCGCGGCCGGGCATATCACGTCGTGCGAGCATGACGTTCTGCTTGGCGATGTCCCGGGGACCAATCTCGATACGCACCGGTACGCCGCGCATCTCCCAATCGTTGAATTTCCAGCCAGGAGAGACTTCCTCGCGACTGTCTAATTCGACGCGAACGAGTCCGTTCAGCCGCTGTTGAATCTGCTGGGCTACTTCAAGCACAGCAGAGCGTTCCTCATCCTTACGCCAGATCGGGACGATGACTACCTGAATTGGCGCCAGGCGGGGTGGTAGTACCAGCCCCTGGTCATCACCGTGCGTCATAACGACCGCGCCAACCATTCGGGTACTGATGCCCCAGGAGGTCGTCCACACGTACTGACGCGCGTTGTTCTCGTCGAGAAACTGAATGTCAAAAGCCTCGGCGAAATTCCTGCCCAGGAAGTGGCTGGTTCCAGCCTGTAGAGCCCGCCCGTCTTTCATCATAGCTTCGATAGTGTAGCTGTCGACGGCACCGGCGAACTTCTCACTGTCGCTCTTGCGCCCCGCCAGGACCGGTATTGCCGCCTCGTTCATCGCAAAATCGGTGTAGAGATCCAAAATCCGCAGGGTCTCCTCCTCCGCTTCCTTCTTTGTCGCGTGTGCGGTATGGCCTTCTTGCCATAGGAACTCGGTTGTCCGCAGGAAGAGACGGGTACGCATCTCCCAGCGTACAACGTTGGCCCACTGGTTGATGAGCAGGGGAAGATCACGATATGATTGAATCCACTTAGCGTACATATGTCCGATGATCGTCTCGGAGGTAGGGCGCACCACCAGCGGCTCTTCGAGCTCGCTACCTCCGCCATGGGTCACCACCGCTAGCTCAGGAGAGAAGCCCTCGATATGATCGGATTCCTTCTCCAGGAAGCTCATCGGGATGAAGAGCGGGAAATAGGCGTTAACGTGCCCAGTCTCTTTGAAGCGCTGATCCAATTCGTCGCGGATGCGCTCCCAGAGCGTATAGCCATATGGCTTGATGACCATACAGCCTCGAACCGGCGAGTAATCAGCCAGATCGGCTTTCTGGACTATCTCGGTATACCATCGGGAAAAGTCTTCAGTCTGTGATGTCAGGAAATCTGCCATAGTTTGCCTCTCAAGTGTCGGTGGGATCAGTCACTGGTGACCGCCCCATCTCAGTAACGTCGGCTGCAAAGCGCTCATAGTTGAGCGCGAGTTTGCTCATCACCGCTTCGCCTAGATCGATGTCCAACAGATAGGCCAACTGAAGCAGATAGAGCATCACGTCGGCAAGCTCCTCCGCCAAGGCGTCAGTTTCAGCCTGCTCACCCCACTGGAAGTGCTCAAGGACCTCTGCAGCTTCCAGGACGAGGGAGATCGCGATGTTGCGGGGCGACTGAGTAAAGGGCGAGTCTTCGCGATACCATCCCATCGCTGCCACAAAGTCGTTCATTGCATCGGTCAGCTCATCTATCGTCTTAGCGTCACTCATCAGTCTATGCGGTTAGGCTCGCCAGTTACGGAGCAACTCGATGAAGAGCCGCACTCCAAAGCCAGTTCCACCTTTCGGGGTGTAGGCCTCAGCTTTGTCGGTTAGACCGAGACCGGCTATGTCGATGTGCGCCCAGGGGATATCGTCAGGCACGAACTTGCTCAGGAAGAAACCCGCGGTGATGGTGCTGGCTGCGCGACCACCAACGTTCATCAGATCGGCCACCTCGCTCTTGAGCTGCTCTCCATAAGCCTCGAAGAGGGGTAACGGCCAGACGCGCTCGCCGGTCCTTTCGCCAGCCCGCCGGAGTGCCTCGATGAGGTCATCGTCGCCCATCACGGCGGCGGCGTGGTCACCCAGGGCGATGACGCGTCCCCCTGTGAGGGTGGCGACATCAAGAATGGCATCGGGGATAAATTCCTCTGCGTAAGTGAGCGTGTCCGCCAGGATCAAACGGCCTTCAGCGTCGGTGTTGATGATCTCCACTGTTAGTCCTTTGAGGGAGCGGATGACATCACCAGGCTTGGTGGCCCGGGCATCAGGCATGTTCTCGGTGAGTGGGGTTAGCCCCACGACGTGCAGGGGAACGTCGAGTAGCGCCGCGGCGCGCAGGGCGCCAAAGACTGCAGCGGCTCCGCCCATATCGCCTTTCATCTTCTCCAAGTTCTGGCTGGGCTTGAGGGAAATGCCGCCGGTGTCGAAGGTGATGCCCTTGCCCACCAAAACCACAGTCGGTAGCTTGGGATCCCCGGGATTGTGCTCCAATATTACCATTTGAGCCGGCTCATCACCGCCACGGTTAACGCTGAGTAGCAGACGCATACCTAGCGCCTCCATCGTGGTCTTATCCAGAATCCGACAGTGCAGGCCAGATGCTGCAGCCATCTCTTGAGCAGCTTGCGCCATATGGGACGGCGTGACGACATTCGACGGTCCGTTTACCAGGGTGCGCGCAAGCGCGGTCGACTGGGCGATGATCTGCCCGGTACGCAGCCCAGCCTCGATCTCTGAGAACTCGTCGGATTCGGGCGTAACCAAGACAAGACGATCCGGATCGGGCTTTTGGTCATTGAGCTCGGTTTTGAACTCCGTGAAGCGATAGAGTCCCAGAGAGGCACCCTCGGCGATGGCTTCAGCAGCAGTTGCGGGCGACATCACCACCTTACCTTCTGGGATGCTCACGTGAAGCTCGGAGACCCCCAACTCGCGGGCCTTTTTTGCAAGGGAAGCCGCGGCCTGACGAAGCGTGTCGGCGGAAAAAGCCTCACGTTTACCCAGCCCTACCAGGACAATGCGCTTCGCCGGTATTAGGCCGTAGGTATAGAGGGCCAAGGTCTCATTCTTCTTAGCGCGGAAGTCGCCTTGGATGAACAGCTCGCTGATCGCCCCCCTGAGATTCTGGTCGAGGTTTGCCGCCACGCCACTCAGCGGCATCTCCTCATCCTCGAACAAACCCAATCCCAGGGCTTGCGTACTCTGCGCATCGATCTGGCCCACAATAGCTCTCAAATCCATGACAAGCTACCTCCATCCTATGGTTGACAATGCTTCGATTATACCATAGCCCACTGTTGTGGTGGGTGAAGCGTATTATAGTCGAGCGCTATGGTAAGCACAGGTGCCGAAGATCAGCAAGCCGATGCACGGCCCACTAGAGCTTCATATGTATGCGAGGGGCGCATCGCGGCATGCTGGCTGGTCTCCCGACAAGCCGCTAATCGGCTTATCAAGACAGATGTCGCGCACCCCCAGCTGCTGGCGGCGGAGCCCTTTAATCCTGCACCTGCGTATGACATTGGTCGACAGTTGGAGAGCCTCGACGGCTTTAAGCCATCGGCATGGTTCAACAACCTCATATTTAAGCCGAAAACTCCTTTACAAATTGGCACAGACCTAAAGCTATGACCCCCATTGTGAATCAACCGATGGGCTTGCCCGTCGGTTCAGAAAGCGATAGGATTCAGGCCGGGTTAGTCCGTGGCTGGAAAGCCCAGCAAAGTCAACCAGTCAGCGGTTCCCGGGTCAATTCCCGCCCATTGTTAGGGACTCTTGCCCGCACGCTTGCCACGTTCGTAGACACGCATGTTGTGCCACAGCACGAACAGGTTCAGGTAGGCTTGCGCCGTATCGCGATTCCGAAAAGCACGG
>PWVB01000265.1 GCA_003562365.1 Anaerolineae bacterium | reverse complement strand
CGACCCCCTCCCGCCGGTCCGAACGCGCTTCGACCTTCGCCTTATCCTTGCGCGGGCGCCGTCCCAGCCGTTCCTCTACCAACGCCTGTCCGGTAGGCTCGGCCGACAGGCCGATCACCAATAGGACGACCGCTACCACTACGAGCACGCCCCCAATAAGTAGGAATTCCATAGTCAACCTCTCCTGCACCGGTCGGCCTTAGGGGCCGAAAGCACTGCTAGCTCAGAGCCCGATTCAGTACCGTAGCCGCTGCGCGACACCGAAGATGGAAGGAGGTAGATGAATACCAGCCTGCTCAATACGATCGATAAACTTCGGACGAATGCCAGTAGGACGCAGTGTGCCGATCACCCGGTTGTTCTCGTAACCACTCTGCTCGAATTTGAAGATGTCGGCAGTGGTAATCACATCGCCCTCCATGCCCTGGACCTCGGTAACCGAGACCACCCGTCGGGAGCCATCGCGAAGTCGCTCCAACTGCACAATCATGTCGATGGCCGCGGCAATCTGCTCGCGTATCGCGCGGTGTGGGAGCTCCATCCCCGCCATCAACACCATCGTCTCCAAGCGGGAGAGCGCATCACGGGTGTTGTTGGCGTGCAGCGTCGTCATGCTGCCCTCGTGGCCCGTGTTCATTGCCTGGAGCATATCCAGGGCCTCGCCCCCCCGACACTCGCCGACAACGATGCGATCCGGTCGCATCCGCAGAGAGTTGATAACGAGATCGCGAATCGAGATCGCGCCTTTGCCCTCGACGTTGGGCGGACGTGACTCCAACGTCACGACGTGTTCTTGCCGGAGCTGTAGCTCCGCGGCGTTCTCGATAGTGACGATTCGATCGTCGGAGGGAATGTAACCTGACAGAACATTCAGAAAGGTAGTCTTTCCCGTGCCGGTCCCCCCCGAGACAATGACGTTGGTCGCCGCAACTACCGCTGCCCGCAAAAACTCCATTGTCTCCTCGGTCACCGAGCCAAAGCGGATCAGATCCTCAACGGTCAAAGGCTTCTTGAAGAACTTGCGAATGGTGAGGATGGGCCCTTGCAGCGAGATAGGCGGAATCACAGCGTTAACACGTGAACCATCCTTGAGTCGGGCATCCACCGTAGGGCTGCTTTCATCAATGCGCCGGCCCAGCGGCGCCACGATGCGCTCAATGATGCGCATCAGATGCTCATCGGATTCAAAAGTGATATTCACTCGCTGCAGTCGACCATTACGCTCCACGAAGACCTTCTTCGCGCCGTTGACCATAATCTCCGAGATGGATTCATCGGCCAGGAGTGGCTCCAGTGGACCCAATCCGAGTATCTCCGCAACAATCACCTCAAAGAGCGCATCGCGCTCCCGGCGGCCCAGGATAATGCTCTCCTCCTGGAGAATCTCATCGTACATACCCTTTATGGTCTGACGCACGTCATCCGTCCGCGAGACGTCCATCGCGGGGTCCAGTTCGGCGATAAGGCGGTTCTGGACCCGATTCTTAAGATCCATATACGCATCCCGGGCTTGAGGCACGGTACGCCGCTGGACAGGGCTTCCGGAAGCCTGGGAGCGTTGCGGCTCGGGCTGTGGGGAATCCGTCGGCTTCTTCTCAATCCTACGCAAGAGAGACATAGCTCACCTCAAAGAACGTTAAGTGGCACCTACAGTAATCGACCGAGGCCGGCACGTTTGTCCAGCTCCTCAGCTTCTGGCGCGTTCTCCGGAGCAGTATAGACACGGTTGTGAACTTTTTGCGCCAGGCCTACCAGGCCCTGCCCCAAGCCCGTACGCCCTCCCCTCACCAGAACAGGTTCCCCCAGATTGGCAGAGCGCAGCGCAGTTCGCTCATCCATAGGTATGTGCGCCAAAGCAGGCATCATCGCCCGCTCGATGGCCTCGGGTTGAATACCCATTCGCTTATTATCCACGCCGTTAATCACGAGCCCGACTTTGTCAAACGCGTAGTTCAGCTTGTCGAGCAACTCTACGAAGAGACGCGCGCCCCGGATCTCAGGGATGACCGGGCGCGTCACTACCAGAAACAGATCACTCAGATCCAAAGCCGCCAGGAGCACGTCATCAACCTGATGGGCCGTATCGATGATCACGTAGTCAAAATGGGGCAACGCAAACTCCAGGATGCTCCGGAAACGCGTGTTCGCACCACTCTCTTCAATGCTGCTGTCATGAAACACCTCGGCCTCCTCAGGAGATGTCGGGGCCACCAGGATCTTGACACCAGAGTCGTGCGTGACGACGACCGTCTCCAAAAGATCGGCATCCAAATCCTGAGCGTGCGGAGCCAGATCAGCCAGGGTACGCGCAGGCTGAAGCTTCATGAAAATCGAGACGTCTCCGAACTGCAGGTTGCCGTCGACCAGACAGACCTTGCCCCCCTGCCCCAGCATACTCTGCAGCGCCATCGCCAAGTTCACTGCAATGGTAGTGCATCCGGTGCCCCCTTTGGGACTGTAAACGGTCACGACCTTGGCTTTAAGCGCAGGCGACACCTTCGGCTTAGCATTGTCGCCGTTCCTAGTCGGCAAAGGACCCAATGGCCCGGTGCCCAGCTTCTGTTTCAGATCGAAAGCACGATGAATGGCGTCGATCAGCTCATCGGCCCCCGGCGGTTTGGTCAGATAGTCACGTGCGCCGGCCAGCATCGCACGCCGCATATAATCAGTCTCTCCTTGAACTGAGAGCATAATCACCTGAACGGTGGGCAGGATATCGATGATCTCAGCCGTGGCAGCGATACCATCAATTCCGGGCAGATTGATGTCCATGAGAATCACGTCTGGATCGACGCTGGAGACCAGTTCAATGGCCTCCTCTCCAGTGGATGCCATCGCCACAACTTCGACATCGGGATCAAACGAGAGCAGTTTACGCAACTGCTCTCGCGTCTCCGCGATATCGTCGACAATCATCACCTTGATTTGATCGGACATGCGCTGGCCTCTCGGCTACTCCTCCGGAACAGCTGCTGGCTGGGGTATTCTCTCCAGCGGATCACGAACCGGAACCGGGCCCACCGGATCGTCTGGCATCCTATCCGGCAGTCCGTACAGATCCAGGATGTACCGGAACCAGACCGGCTGCGTCTGCAACACAGTCCCGGTGACGCCAGCTGGTCGTAGAGCCAGATCCAGATCCGCGCCGACCTCATGAAGGTACTTGAGGACCAGCGCATCGGAGCGCGTGACCAACAGGGTCACCAGCTCCACGTCACGCGTCTGCCTGACCGGGGCCGGCGTCGGGGCCGCCTGCGCCGGAGCGGCGCCTAAAGGACCGGCATCACCGGTCTCGGCATTCACCGGCAACGCAGCCTCTGGACGGCTCTCTTCCTCCCAGCTACCAACGTGCCAGACGATCGCATCCTGAACCGTTAGCTGCACCAGCAGTGCGGGGTCGATGATCGGCTGCGCGCTCTCCGTGGGATAGATTGCAGCCCACTGGTTGTTGGGCAGCAGTTCGAACCGACCGAAAGGACTGCTCTGAGCGGCCTCTCCCTCGGCTCCAGTCTGCAGATAGGTAAACTGTCGGACACCTTCCTCGACAAACTCAGTGTAGACCGGTGCCATCTTCAGCGCAGCTAATACATCAACCCGGTCTCCGGGCCTGATCGCCCATGCCACCGCCCCCTGCGTATCGAAGGGGATCGCATAGGCGACGCGGTCGTCGGGCTCAAACAACGCCGCAGCCGAACCGTCGGCGGCCAGCATCCCACCAGGCCGTCCGACCATGTCGCTTAGAACTGGCAGACCACGAGGAATCTCCATACGTGCGAACCGCCCATCAACTTCGGTCAGGTCCGTAAAATAGGTGCCGCCGGGCGGAAGATTGTCGTTCGGCCACTCTTGCAGAGCGATCGCATTGTCCTCAACGCTGATCCGCATGCCGCGGGGGACATTTTGGAGCGCAACCACAATCTCTGTAGTCTGAATCGCGGTTATCTCGGCCACCGGCTGCTCTGGTGAGTCGGTGGGCTCTGCCTCAGCCTGCATCGTCAGGTATAAGTACACCGCTCCGACAAGGACCGCTCCGACAATCAACACCAACGCGACAATGACCAAGCTTCTGTTCCCGCGCATCAAGACCTCCTTTGGCCAGTTTGAGTTGCTGCCCATGATGAACCAAGTTGCCGGACGGAACAATTCGGGACCAGTGGTGCGAGTATAAGGCCACCCCATTATAACTCATTTTTAACAAATACCATACCACAACAATCAACTCTTGGGAACCAGAAGGGTGGATCCCAGATACACACAAATCAGACTAAGGCGGCTAAGTTGAGCGTTGACGACATACTGAGTCAAAAATCATTCTATCATGGTTAGAATACGATTGCAACCGGCTTAGCAGCCTAAGGCGTCGTTTTGCGTTACAGAATAGGAACACTTGACGGTCGATATCCTAACGCTAAAATAACCAGATGAAAAGTAAAGGTATTGTGACGCATACATCCATCTGTACACAGCTCCCGAGGCTCATCAAGGCGAAATTCCTGCAACGGGACAACCGGTTCCGGGTACAGGTCCAGATCGGGAAACGGGAAGCTGCAGCCCATCTGGCCAACCCCGGACGCCTGAAGGAGCTGTTGATTGCTGGGCGCACTGTGTGGGTGGCCTCTGCAGGCGGAACCGCTCACCGCAAGACCGCCTATGACCTAACCCTTATCCAACACCCGAATGCCTTGGTCTCCGTCAATACCCACCTGCCAAATCGGCTCATCGGCGAAGCGCTGCGTGCCGGTCGTCTCCCAGGGTTTGCGCCCGACGCCGAGGTCCGCAGCGAGGTAAATATGGGAGAGAGCCGTCTCGATTTTCGTCTGCACGACAGGGCCGGCAACCGCATCTGGATCGAGGTCAAGTCCGTCACTCTGGTTGAGAAGGGCATCGCGGCTTTTCCAGACGCGCCTACGCTGCGGGGACGGCGCCACGTTACGGAGCTTGCCGCAGCCGTCGCGCGCGGAGAGCAGGCGAGCGTGATCTTCGTGATTCAGCGAGCCGATGCAACCCGATTCGTGCCACACGACGAGACCGATCCGGACTTTGGCGCGGCCCTGCGGGCGGCAGCACGGAAAGGGGTCCGCGTACGGGCATTTAGCTGCGAGGTGACCCTGGACCGAATCTGCCTAGAGCAGGAGATTTCAGTCTCGCTTGACGCCCCACCCCCCTAAAGCTATAATCCCTGGACAGCGCTCACGGGAGAACGACGGATCGTGGGCCCATAGGAGACCGGCTTCCACCAGCCGCGCGCCATTGGAGAGGGCACCAACAATTATGAAGAGCATCTTTGACAGCCTTCGCAAGACCCGCAACAGCGTCTTTGGCCAGATCGTCAATTTGTTCGGCGCTGGCGAGATCGACGACGAGACGTGGGAAGATCTGGAAGCATTGCTGATCCAAGGTGACGTTGGCGTCGAGACAACAATGGCGCTGGTGGCGCGTCTGCAGGAGCGTGTCGAAGAGGATGGCGTCTATAGGTCGCAGGCTCTCCAGCGCTTGCTCCAGGAGGAGATCCTAGCACTGTTGCCGGACCCTGACCCGCTGAATCTCGACTGGCCTCTAGCGGTCATCCTGGTCGTGGGCGTCAACGGATCGGGGAAGACCACCAGCATCGGAAAGCTGGCTGCGCAGTTCAAATCTCAAGGACAGAAAGTGGTGCTGGCAGCTGCGGATACCTTTCGTGCTGCAGCGATGGACCAGCTCAAAATCTGGGGAAAGCGTGCCGACGTCCCCGTGGTGGCGGGCCCGGAGAGAGGCGACCCCAGCGCGGTGGCCTTTGATGCCATCAAGTACGCTCAGGCGCGAAAGGCGGATGTGTTGATTGTCGACACAGCTGGGCGTCTGCATACGCAGCATAACCTGATGGCCGAGATGGAGAAAATCCAACGCGTGATCGCGAAACGCGTTGCTTGGGCACCCCACGAGACCTTACTGGTTCTGGATGCTGCTACCGGACAGAATGGGCTGATCCAAGCCCAGCAGTTTTTCGAGGCCGTCAAGGTAACCGGCATCATCCTCGCAAAACTTGATGGCAGTTCCAAGGGTGGTATGGTGCTCTCCATCGGCCATCAACTGGAACTCCCGGTTCGCTATGTCGGCACCGGCGAGCGTATTGAGGACCTCGCATCCTTCGACCGGCGCGCTTTCGTTGAAGGCTTGCTTGGAACCACCTAGCCCGTACCCAATCCATAAACAAGACAGGAGTTGTGAAAAAAATGAGTGATCTATCCGACAGGCTGGAGAATCTAGCGACCCGTGTGGAAGCCATCTGGAGGCGTCTTTGACTTACCCGCCCGGGTTGAGGAACTTGAGGTACTAGAGCAAAAGAGCGCGGCACCGGATCTCTGGAACAATCCAGAGCACGCCCGCAAGCTATTGAAGCGATTATCGGCACTTCAGGAGGAGATCGGCTACTGGACGAAGCTCCGTCAGGAGATCGAGGACACGCTTGAGCTCGAGACTCTGGAGGATGATGAGCTCCTTCCGGATCTTGAGCGGGAAGCTGAACGCTTGGAGAACGAGCTGGACGCGGCTGAGTTTCGGCTGATGCTTTCCGATCCCCACGACCGCGGCGGCGCGATTCTCGCGATTCACGCCGGGGCTGGGGGAACTGACTCCCAGGACTGGGCCAGCATGGTACTACGGATGTACCTACGCTGGGCGGAGCAGCGCCAGTTCAAGACCGATATCCTTGATTCGATGCAAGGCGATGGGGCAGGCCTCAAGAGCGCTACCGTCAGCGTCAATGGTCGTTATGCCTACGGTTATCTGAGGGCCGAACGTGGCGTGCATCGATTGGTGCGGCTATCCCCTTTCGACGCCGCTAATCGGCGCCACACCTCCTTTGTGTTGGTTGAAGTTTGGCCCGATTTGGAGGAGGCGGAGGAAGTTGAGATCGACCCCAAGGACCTGGCCGTCGACACTTTCCGGGCCTCCTCAGCCGGGGGGCAACACATGCAGAAGAATGAGACGGCCGTGCGTATCACCCATGTTCCCACTGGCATCGTCGTTGCTTGTCAGAATGAACGATCTCAGGCTCAGAACCGGGAAACGGCCTTGCGGATCCTAAAGGCACGCCTGGTTCAGTTGCAGGAAGAAGAGCGCCAGAAAACGATCGATGATCTTAAAGGTGAGCACGTGGAGGCCGGGTGGGGCAATCAAATCCGTTCCTACGTGCTGCACCCATATCAGATGGTCAAAGACCATCGCACCGACCGAGAAACAGGCAATGTTCAGGGCGTCCTGGATGGCGCTCTAGACTCCTTTATGGAAGCCTACCTGCGTCAAACGGTGGGTGAAAGCTGATCTGCTTCAGGGTTCCACATCATCGAGTTAGAACCGGAGGTGTTATATGGCTGCTAAGCAAAAGAGTTCGAGCGCAGATTCAGGCAGGAAAAGGCCATCCAGCAGAAAACGACCCAGTTCGACTTCGAGTGGCCGCACCCGCTCTTCCCGAGTTTCCTCGTCTTCCTCATCAAAGACGAGGAAGACGTCGAGCGGGACCGCCGGATCGACTCGGGCCTCATCGACAGCCGGGCAGACGGATCAACTGGCATCCAGGCTGGCGCGGACGCGCACCAGTTGGGATCGTGTCTCCGGCAGATTGGCGATGACGTCAATCTTCAGCACCCTGGACTCTATGGCCCACACGATGGACGCATTAGATCAAGATCTTTCCAGTGTGCGCGGGCGAGGGTATCGCTTCGGACGGGATTGGGAACAACAGCTGGTGACACTTCGGGAACGGTGGCCTCAGCAGCGCCTCCAGGCAACACAGCTCTTGGAGAGCGAGCGCCAGGCGCTGCAGAATTCTGCCCGTGAGGTAGAAACGCTGCTCCGACGCGCAGACCGTGATACCGCCCTCGTCGGCACCGCTGAGAGCCGAGTCAACGCGCTGGCGAGCAACTTCAGAAGCGCCGAGGCGCGGGTACGGCGCTCCTACAGCAGTGTCGAGCAACAGATCTCAGCGTTGCGCAAGGAGATCAAGGATGCGCAGGCCGTGTTGGATGCGCTGGATACGGCCAGCTTTGATCTGCTTCCCAACGAACACCCCATCGCAGTGTGCGATTCGATCTGGGTCAGCGATCGGGAAGAGCCAGAGGGATTGCTTTTCTTGACCGATTCGCGCCTGATCTTTGAACAGCGCCAGGAGATCGCCACGAGGAGAATTCTTTTCATCACCACTGACAGGGAGCTGGTTCAGAGAAAGCTCTGGGAGTCGCCCATCGGCGCCGTCGAGGACCTTGAGACTGAGGATCAGAGGGCCTTCCTGAGCCGGAGGGAGCTACTCACGCTGCGCTTCAGCGAGCGCACGCGAGACACTCCCAGTGACGTCACATTGCAGCTTAAAGGCACCGACAATGAGACGTGGCACGGTCTGATTAAGCGGGCCAAGAGCGGTCAGATCGACAGGGAACGCTTCGGCGCCGCCGCCCCGGCAGAGCAGCTCGCCGCGGAACTAGAGTCAGAGGCCGCCGCACCGGACAAGGAGCTGCCCACCGCCTGCCCCAACTGCAACGCCCCGCTGCCTCCGATCTTCAGGGGCATGAAACAGGTCACTTGTGATTACTGCGGCGTGCAGGTGAATATCTGAGGCCAGGAAGCGAATCGTAACCGGTCCGAGACCCATGGATCTCATAAGCGAGGTAGAGGCCTACATCCAACGGCATCAGCTCATCGATCCGGGATCTCGCGTCATCGTCGGTGTCTCCGGCGGCCCAGATTCGGTCACGCTGCTCCACTTACTGCACCGTATGGCGGACTCGCGCCGTTTGGTGCTTCACGTGGCCCATCTCAACCACAGTATACGCGGTGAGGAGGCTGATCAGGATGCGGCCTTTGTGGCCGATCTGGCCGGCAGGATGGCGCTGCCCTTTGTGACTGAGACGGTCGATGTGCCGGCGCTGGCGGAGAGGCAACAACTGGCCCTCGAGGAAGCGGCCCGACGGGCACGTTACACGTTCCTCTGCCGCACGGCCCGGCAAGTCGGCGCGCAGTCCATCGCCGTCGGTCACAACGCCGACGACCAAGCAGAGACGGTCCTGATGCATCTGCTGCGGGGTGCCGGGCCAGCGGGACTCCGGGGTATGCTCCCGGCGACCGGCCTGGGCGATTACCGCCTGCTGCCGCAGTGCCAGAGTCCTGAGGCAGATCTTGTGCTGATCCGACCACTGCTGGGCACTCTGCGAGCCGACATTGAGACCTATTGTCAAGCTCAAGGGCTTAGCACGCGATTTGATCGCTCGAACCTCGACACGACCCATTTCCGCAACAGACTGCGCCACGAGGTCCTACCTTACCTGGCAGAGATCAACCCCGGCATCTCCGAACGCTTGCGCAATCTCGCCGAGGTGGTGCGCGCCGATTACCAGCTCCTACAGGAATTAGCCGCGAGCGCCTTTGACACCCTCCTGATCGCCTCGCATCCGGACGCTTTGGTCTTCCATTTGGCCCGCTGGCGCGAACAGCCCCTCGGCATTCAACGTGCTATGGTGCGGCGCTCAGCGTACCAGTTGCGCCGCACGCTGCGCGATATTGACTTCAACCACGTGGACCACGCCGTGGAGCTCGTCCGACGAGGTCAGACTGGTGCTCAGGCAATCCTTCCGCGAAACCTTGAGGTCATCGTGGGCTACACGACCCTCACCATTGCTCAAACCGGCGCCCTACACCTGCCGTCCGAACGGCCCTGGCTCGATCCAGGGGACGTCGTTCCAGTCGCCGTACCGGGAATCACCCCCCTTCCGGAAGACTGGATACTCTACGCGGAGGTCACGGATCAGTGGGGGCTCGACACCATCGAGCAGAATCCCAATCCACTGGCAGCTTGGATCGACGCAGATGCGCTGGGAGAAACCATCTATCTCCGCACGCGCCAAGCTGGCGACCGCTTCCGCCCCCAAGGCATGCACGGATCGGAAGTGCGACTGAGCGACTTTCTGATCAACATCAAGCTGCCCCGTGCCTGGCGTGACCATCTGCCACTGTTGGAGTCCCGAGGGCGGATCCTGTGGGTCACGGGGATACGCCCGGCGAACGAAGCTCGGGTCAGAACCACGACGGAACGCGTTGTCTGCTTTCGCTTCCGCGGGCCCTGAAGACCGATGATCGACACAGAAAACCTTCGCACACTGGACACGAGGAGCCTCGATGGCTGCTGAACATGGTGAGCCGCTGACGGAGCGGGAGCTTGAGATCACCGAGCTTGTGGCTGAAGGCCTTACCAACCGTGAGGTTGCCGAACAACTCTATGTAAGCCACAATACCGTCAAGGTACACCTCCGCAACATATTCGCCAAGACCGGGGTTGCCTCTCGCACAGAGCTCTCAATGCTGGCCGTCCAGGAGGGATGGATCAGCGTGCCCGGAACCGCTGACGATTCAGACAGCTCGAGTGCCTCTCCCTCGGAGTCGTCGACGACGCTCTCAACCGAGCCGTCGGCCGACACAGAGGACGCGCTCAGGCCAAGCTTGCTCCCGTCATGGCCGTGGCATCGTTGGGGATCGCTGATTCTCGGAATCGGCTTGATCGCGATCGCGATCTTCCTGCCGCAGCGCCGCTTCGTGCCTGCCAGTGCAAGGGGCCCGGGCGAGATCTTCGGGCTTACCCACGCCGCGCCGCAAGTCTCCGATCCCACCGCGAGTGCCGGCTGGAAGGAGCTGGCGCCCTTACCCGTGCGTCGAGCCGGCGTGGGCGTTGCTGCAGCTCACGGCAAGCTCTATGTCATTGGGGGAATGACCGCAAACGGACCTAGCGGGCGGGTCGATATCTATGATATCCACGATGACCTCTGGGCGCAGGGTGCGCCACGTCCGGTGGATCTGGCTAACGCCAGCGCCGTCTCCATTGGGGATAAGATTCTGGTGCCCGGCGGATGTCATGAGGATCAGGATTGGACGCCCAGCGCCGCCGTACACCTCTACGATCCGCAGGCGGACAGCTGGACCGAGGTCGCCCCCCTGCCTGCCGCACTCTGTGCGTACGCCCTGGCCAGTTACGAGGATCGCGTCTTTGTCTTTGGCGGCTGGGATGGACAGACTTACCGTAACGAGACCTATACCTATGATCCTGCGCGCGATGTCTGGGAAGCGCGCGCCTCCTCCGAACAGCCGCGGGGATTTGGCGGCGCGGCAACGCTGGCTGATCGGATCTTCTACGCCGGCGGCTACGATGGCAGCCGAGAGTGGGCAACGTGTGAGGTTTATCGCCCAGAGAGCAATCGCTGGGAGAGTTGCCAGTCGATGCTCCAGCCCCGTGGCGGCCTCAGCCTGGCGGCAACGGGTGGGCGCATCTACGCCATCGGGGGGGGCTGGCAAACGCCGCTAGGGTTCAATGAACGTTACACGCCAGCAACAGATGAGTGGAGCGTGGTAGAGACTCCCATCGTCAACGAGTGGCGCAACTTGGGCAGCGTGCCCTGGGAGACCTCACTCTATGCCGTCGGCGGCTGGAGCGGCACCGACTTCCTGAATCGGACCTATGCTGTAGAGATCATGCCCTGGCGGGTCTTCATCCCCGGGACTTTCCGCTCCCCTTGACCGTCAGGTAAGCTGCAGGCCAGGCTCGATGTCCAGATCCCAACCAGCGCGGTCACCGGCCTGAAAGCGAAAGAAGCCCGCCCCGGCAATCATAGCAGCATTGTCGGTGCAGAGCACCTTACGGAGCGTATAGACGGGAAGCGTCATCTCCGCCCGCGCCGCGTCCCGCAACGCGCCATTTGCGGAGACCCCGCCGGATAGGAGAACCGCGTTAGCTCCGAACTCCTTGGCAGCGCGGGCCGTCTTCTCCACCAGTACATCGACCACCGATGCCTGGAAGGCCGCCGCCATATTTGCATAGAAGCTGTGTGGAACGGGCTCAGTGTATTTCTGAAGCACTCGCAGCACCGCAGTCTTCAGACCACTGAAGCTGAAGTCATATGTGCCAGGCAGCCACGCTCTAGGAAGGTCGATTGCCGCCGGATTCCCCAACTTCGCCGCATGCTCAACCGCCGGACCGCCAGGGTAGCCCAGCTTGAGCATCCGCGCCACTTTGTCAAAGGCTTCACCGGCAGCGTCATCGAGCGTGCCGCCCAAGCGCTCGTACTGCCCATAATCCTGAACCAGAATCAGCTCCGTATGTCCGCCAGAGACGATGAGCGCGATCACCGGAAACCGTAGATTGCCGTCGGCGCTGCCCTCCGCGCCAGTCTGCAGCCAGTGAGCGTAGAGGTGGCCCTCCAAATGGTTAACCGGCACCAGCGGCAGGCCCTTTACCAGCGCCGATCCTTTGGCGAAGTTCAGACCCACCAGAAGTGAGCCAGGCAGCCCCGGGCCGTAGGTCACCGCGATGGCATCCAGATCATCCCAACCGATGTGGGCTGCAGCCAGCGCCTGGTCGACGACGGGCACAATCGACTCCACGTGCATCCGCGACGCCATTTCAGGAAACACCCCTCCATATTGAGCGTGCAGCTCGGCCTGCGAGGCGACGACATTGGAGAGAATCATGCGTCCTTCCTCTACCACCGCCGCCGCGGTCTCGTCACACGAGGTCTCAATCCCCAAAATACGGATCGTCATTGAGCGGCTCCGCCTCCATCCTGTCCCATCGGCACCACCAGATCGTAGGGCAGCGTCGTAAGATCGTGGACCTCGCCATCTTCGGCGATCCACAACACGTCCTCCACACGACAGCCCATCGCCTTCTCCGGATAGTAGAGGCCTGGCTCCACGGCGAAGAGATGGCCCGGCGTCAGCACGACCCTGTTGCCGGGATCGTTCCGAAACCGTGGTGCCTCGTGAATGTCCAGCCCGATGCCATGCCCGATGCTGTGTACGTAGCCGACCTGTGTACCCGGGTCCTCTTCCAACGTCGGATGGCCACGTTCGTGGAGCAATGCACAGGCCATCTGCTGGTAGCGTCGAGCCTCAGCGCCAGAGCGCATCTCCGCCTTTAACATTTCCAGACAATCCACGACATCCCGATGCAGACGGGCGACGGACGGCGGGGCATAGCCAAGACAGAACGTGCGGGTCAGATCAAAGAAATAGCCCCCGCCGACCTCCCGGGGAAAGATGTCAAAAACGATAGGCTCGCCCAATCGCAGCGGAGCACCCAGCTTACCTCGACTGTGGGGAATACCGGCGTCACGGCCCGTCGCGAAAATGAAGCCCTCAGGGTCTTCCAGACTGGCCTGGGCGATCAGATCGGCAATCTGTCGGTGAACGTCGCCGACCGTGAGGGTCTGATCATTGGCCTTCCGGAGCGTCTCATCTGACGCCACGGGATGTGATTGTAGAAAGGCAAGCGTCTGCTTGACAACACTTACCGTCTTCTGCCCCACAGCCCGGATGCGAGCGACCTCGTCCGGGTCCTTCGTCGCCCGGGCCGTACGGATCAGATCGTCCTCCAATTCGCCCACGACCTCGATGTCTGGGATGGCTCCATCCAGGGCCGACAGCAGCGCGTAGGCGTAGCCCTGATCGAGATAACCGTAGCAACCCAGGCGTCCACTGACGTCTAAGTCGGCGAATATCGCCCGATAGTAATCCACCGACGCCGCGAGGTGGTCGCCTTGATGCTGCTCTAGCAGAGCGCTGTACTCATACCGACTGGTGATGAGCATCGGGTACCCTACCTGCGCTGCCATCTCGCGTTCCATCGGTCCCACCAAAAGCGTTGGAATCGCATCGCGTTTCTTGATCACGATAGCAGAGGTCATATGGACCCCATTCAGCAAGTAGATCAGCGGTGGATTGCCGAGGACCTTGCCTTGGACCAGAATGGCATCCAAGTTGCGGGCTGTCATAAGATCATCAAGATCGCGTTTCATTGTGCGCCTTTCGGGGTACCTAGGACTCACATAACACTGCAGCTATTCTGCCACAATCCAAGTGGAAAGCAAAGCCTGCAATAGTGGCACTGGCTACCTGACAGTCTGTCAACTACTCCCGGCTAAAGCGGGATGGCTTGTCCTTGACTTGGAATGGTGACGCCATTGACCAGAAGGTCCTTTGTCACCTGAGTCGCGACTATAAGCCCCTTGACGGCGGCCCTTGCAGCGGCAATCATCGCCGCGCTGGAGTGTGCTGGGGCAGCGAACCCGCAGCTTGAGCAGACAGATTCGTCACGAGCAGGACGGTTGGCAGGGTCAGTATGACCACAAAAGGCGCAACCCCTAGAGGGATAGCGAATCTGAACCCGTTGGACGCAGACGACAGCTCGTTGTGCTCTGTAGGACACAGACGGCCGCATTGGGTAGCAAGGCCCGGTGTGCCGCTTTTTGCGCTGTCCGCGTCTGACCCTGGTCCGTTGACGAATACCGCTCAAATCCTCCAGAGCGATACCGCACCGGGTGCGTTGCGCGGTTTCCACAGGGGCTTTGTTGATGCGTGGCTGGTGCCGGCTTGAAAGTGGGATGGTCAGGCCCACAGCCATTTCCGTCTGCGCTTGGCGCGCTTGGTGCCTACCGGGTGCCGTGTGGCGCGGCGCTCGGCGATCCCTCGGCGCTGGTGTTCTAGCGATTCACCGCCGCATACGTCCCCGTGCTGGTGGTAGCGATCGTGACGCTGCCCAAATCGACGCCCAGACAGCCGACCGGATCGTCGGCATCGAGCGTCTCAATCCCGCAGACCCGGCACAGATAGAATTCACCACCGTCTACATAAAACGTAAAAGTGCTCTCTTCGTTCTGATCGGTAACGCTTGCGTTAGGACAATCAGAACTTCCAAGATATACTGGTATTTATGGACTCACCTCCTGGTCGGTTTCGTTTGCACTTTAACCCTACCACAGGACTCCGCCACGTTACCGGGGGAGGGGACAGATGGAGAGCCAACGAAGGGAGAAGGTTCCTCAAAGCCATCTGCCCAACCTGGAAGCCCGGCGTTCATAAAGGATGCGATCGACTGTTTGACATAGTTTGAGGAACCAGGTGCTGCATGATCAAGATGCCCCGAACACTGAACTTGCCCCAGGGTTCGATGGACGGCGTACCACCGGCCACGAGCTACGATTGTCTCCGCACCAACTTACCAATCCGCATCGACGGCAGGCTGGACGAGCCCGTCTGGCAACGCGTCACCTGGTCCGCGCCATTCGTAAAGATGGACACCGGTGCAAAGGTTGCGCTAGACTCGCGCATCGCACTTCTCTGGGACGATACCTATCTCTACGCCGCCTATCGGTTTGAGGATCATGAGATCTGGGGGACCCACGTCGAGCATCACGACCACGTTTACCATAACGATAGCGATGCTGAGATCTTCATCGAGGGCCAAGGCGTTTACTATGAGCTTGGCGTGAACCCCATCAACACCATCTATGAGGTCTTCTGGACGTGGCTAGAGCCGTTGGTCGAGCGGCGCGACATCGAGCGCCTTAACCATTTCTTCTCCACCGAGGACTTCCTCTACTTTCTCCCACGGATGGCTGAATCGCTGGGGCGCATTGGGGAGAAAGAATGGGAGCTTCCAGGCCTCAAGCACGCCGTCCAGGTTGACGGTAGTCTGAACTGTCCCGACATCATCGACCGAGGCTGGACCGTCGAGTTCGCGCTCCCCTGGGAGGGCCTCAAAGCGTTGCAGCAGCCGCGGACGCCCCCACAGCCCGGTGACATCTGGCGCATCGGCGCGTCGCGATGCCAGCACTTCCACGACCGGGCAGGCAACAACATCGCCGTCGACTGGTCATGGAACCAGCACGGCTATATCAACATGCACATCCCCGAACGCTGGACCAACGTTCGATTTGTGGATC
Organism: Anaerolineae bacterium; assembly: GCA_003562365.1. GTDB lineage: Bacteria > Chloroflexota > Anaerolineae > B4-G1 > SLSP01 > PWVB01. The sequence goes on along the minus strand of PWVB01000265.1, from coordinate 4,744 downwards.
AGGTAGTGTGACGTGACCAGGATTTTGGTGGGTGGTTTTGGACACGAGTCCAACACCTTCACGCCCTTTTTGACGCATCTGGAAGACTTTCGGCCCTACTATGGGATGGACACCCTCGCCGCCGCTGCGCAACGCGGGGCTTTCGGAGGCATCGTGGCCACCCTCCAGAGGAGTGCTGACATTGAGCTGGTCCCCACTATCACGGCCCACGCGATGCCCGGTGGTGTGGTTGAGCGCCAAGCCTTTGATAGCCTAAAGGGTCACATCCTGGAGCAGGCCCACAACGTTGATGGCGTCTGTCTTTACCTTCACGGCGCGATGCGCGCCGAGGGCATCGACTACTGTGAAAACGTCCTCTTGCGCGAGTTGCGGTACCAGCTGGGCTCCCAAGTCCCGATCACCGTTGCTCTGGATATGCACGCGAACATCGTCGCTGAGACTGCGAAGACCGTCAACGCGATGGTAGCCTATCACACAGCGCCCCATGTCGACGCCTATGAGACCGGGGCGAAGGCGGCCGAGATGCTTCTCCAGATACTCAAGGCAGGCCGAAGCCTAACGGTGGGATTCGCCAAGCTCCCGTTCCTGCTGCCCGGGGAGAAGGCGCAGTCAGCCGTCGGTACGATGGGCGAGATGATGCAGCTGGTAGCTGAGACGGAGACCCGTCCGGAGATCGTCTCTGCATCGCTGATGAACGGGCATTGCTGGGCTGATCTACCCGATATCGGCGTGGCGGCAGTTGTCGTGACCGACAAGGATGCTGCGCTGGCCCAGGCTGAAGCCAATCGGCTGGCCGCAACCTTCTGGGAGCGCCGGGCTGACTTTGATTTCGGCACCGAGGCCTATCCGATCGATCAAGCCGTCGGGATCGCGATGGCTGCTCCTGAGGGCACGATCTTTGTCTCCGACTCTGGCGATAATCCCGGAGCCGGCGGTACCACCGACGTCACGGCTGTCCTGGAGAGCCTCCTGACTCAGCGTGCGACAAACGCCGTTATCGCTTCCCTATGGGATGCCTCGGCAGTGGCTGCCTGTATCTCTGCTGGTGTCGGTGGAGAAGTGAGTCTTGACTTGGGCGGCAAGCTGGACACACGCCACGGTAAGCCCCTGCACGTAACCGGTAAAGTGCGGCTCATCAGCGACGGCGACTACTACCGGGAAGGGATTCGTGACCCCAACCATCTGGTGAGCCGCGGCCCGACCATCGTGCTGACCGTGCGGGGAGTGGACGTCATCGTCACCGCTCAGCGGCACAGCTACGTCGAGCCGGCACAGTTCTGCAGTCTGGGTATTGACCCCCTGGCCTACAAGCTAGTGGTTCCCAAGCGGGGCTATCTCACGGCACCGCTGGCAGCCATCAGCCCACGCGCTATCCTCGCCATCAGTCCCGGCGTAACCAACTGTGATGTCACCCAACTCGACTATCGGCGCGTCAATCGTCCAGTCTATCCCCTGGATCCGGACACAACCTGGCAACCGACACCTTAACTAACAAGGAGAGACGCAATGCCCCATGATCACGGCTTTTTCTTGCTTCCAGCCCCCCGGCATATCACCTGGTATGAGGCAACTTTCCCATTGGTCACAGAACGGATGATCCTGCTCGATCCCCGCACGCCCCAAGCGCTCCGCTTCTCCGCTGAAGAGTTCAAAGCAGCGCTCCAGGCGAAGTTTGACGCATCCTGGTCGCTGACGGCCAGTGCTGCAGTACCGGCAGAAAAGATCGGTATGACGCTGCTGGTGATGCCCGAAGCCGTACCTCAACCGCAGGGTTACCATCTACGGATCACGCCACAGGGAATCACGATCCACGGCCACGATGCCGCAGGCGTCTTCTACGGCCTCTGTACCCTCCGGCAGTTGCTCAAGCAGGTTGCAGCGACCACAGATATTGAGCTGCCGTGCCTCGAGATCAACGACTGGCCCGACTTCCCAGCCCGAGGCGTGATGCTCGATGTCAGCCGCGACAAGGTCCCTAAGCTCCAGACGCTCTTCCATCTCATCGATCGACTGGCCGGCTGGAAGATCAACCAGGTCCAACTCTACACCGAGCACACTTTCGCCTACCATAACCACCCCGAAGTCTGGGAACACGCCTCACCGCTGACCGGAGATGACATCCTCGCGCTGGATGCCCACTGCCGAGATCGCTTTGTCGAACTGGTGCCCAACCAGAATTCCTTTGGACATATGGAACGCTGGTTGCCTCATCCGCGTTATGCACATCTGGCCGAGACGCACGAGGTCTTTGAAACCCCGTGGGGCACGACGATGCAGGGCCCCTTTGGACTGGCGCCGGAGCAGCCCGGCAGCATCGAACTGATCCGCAGCCTCTACGACGAGCTTCTGCCGCATTTCACCAGCCGAAAGGTCAACGTCGGCCTCGACGAGACAATCGATCTGGGCAAAGGCGCCAGCAAGGAGGCCTGCGAAAAGCGCGGCACGGGGCGAGTCTATCTCGACTTCCTCAAGAAGATCCATGCCGACGTCAGCCGTCGTGGGTACAAAATGCAGTTCTGGGGCGATATCATCATCCATTACCCTGACCTCGTCGCCGAGCTACCCTGCGACGCCATTGCTCTGGAGTGGGGCTACGAGTTCGATCATCCCTTTGACGAACACGGTGCGCTCTTTGCCGCCGCCGGGATGCCCTTCTACGTCTGTCCGGGCACCTCTTCCTGGAACACCATCGCCGGGCGCACGGACAACACTCTGGGAAATCTACAGAGCGCCGCCGCGAACGGCCTCAAGCACGGCGCCGTTGGCTACCTCAACACCGACTGGGGCGACCGCGGGCACTGGCAGTACCTGCCCTTCAGCGCCCTGGGCTTCGGCATGGGGGCTGCGTACGCGTGGTGCTTGGAGGCCAACGCCGATGTCGACGTGATCCAGACCATCAGTTGCTTTGCCTTCGACGATCCCACCGGGACGATGGGCCGTATCGTCTATGATCTGGGCGCCGTCTACCAGGTGCCTGGCATACCGCGCATCCCCAACTCCAGCGTGCTCTTCTGGCTCTTGCAGGATCTCCCAAAGATCGAGGACTACCAGGACAGGGTATCGACTGAGGCCTTCCGCACCACGCTGGCTAACATCGATGCGATCCTGGACCGCCTTGATGACGCCGAGATGGGGCGGCCGGATGCTGATCTGGTCAAGCGCGAGATCGCCAACGCCGGACGACTGTTGCGCCATGCCTGCCTCCGTGCGGAGCAGTTGCTCACGCAGGACGAGTCCCCGGCGCTCAAGGCCGACCTGCTCGCCGATCTGGAGGAGATCATTGAGGAGCACAAAGAGCTGTGGTTGGCGCGCAATCGCCCTGGTGGCCTGCAAGACAGTCTGGCCCGCTTCGACAGCCTGCTGTCAGCCTACCAGGCGTAGGTCCTCCAGCGCTGACGCAAGGACAGCGCTGAAGGAGCTAGGTGCGGTGTCGAGGGCCGTCTACAGTCGGTGATCGTCGTAGGGTTGATGTCAGGAACCTCGGCCGACGGCACTGACGCTGCCATTGTCCGGCTTGAGGGCACACCGCCCGCGCTGCGGTGGGAGGTGTTGGGGTACACCCACACCCCCCACCCCAAAGCGCTGCAGGCGGAGATCTTTGCCTGTTTCCGTCCGGAGACCGGGACCGTTGATCGCCTTCGCACCCTCAACTTCGCCCTGGGCAGAGCCTTTGGCACAGCTGCCTTACGGGCCACCGCCCCCGCTGGCTTAAGGCACCAGGATGTGGGTCTGACCGGCAGCCACGGTCAGACGCTCTGGCACCAACCGAACGGTACCGAAGCGTCAACGCTGCAGTTGGGTGAACCGGCGGTCATCGCTGAGTTGACGGGCGCGCCATCAGCAGCTTCCGCACCCGTGATATGGCGTCAGGGGGTCAGGGTGCCCCCTTGGTCGCCTATGTCGACGTGCTGCTCCTCACGCATTCCCGGTTGACCCGAGCCGCCCAGAACCTCGGCGGCATCACTAACGTGACCCACCTTCCGCCGCCGCACGGCGCGCTTCTGACGGGGTGCTGATGTATGACCGGGATGGCGCACTCGCCGCCCAAGGCCAGGTGGACGCCCAGTTACTCTCAGGACTGCTGGTCGACGATTACTTCGCCCGACCGCCACCCAAAACCACGGGCCGAGAACAGTTCGGGATGCAGGCGGCCCAACAGCTTTAGCACCTGGGCATCAGGCACCGCCTGCGGCCCGCCGACATCGTAGCCACTCTTACCGTGCTGACCGCGGTTTCACTTACCCAAGCCTACCGCGACCATCTCCCGTCAATGCCAGATCAGGTCATTGTCAGCGGTGGTGGGGTCCACCACCCAGCACTGATGGCAATGCTGAGGGCCCAGCTCACTGACACCTAGGTGATTCCCCCCGACGCCGTCGGCCTAGACGCAAGCGCCAAGGAGGCCGTTGCCTTTGCTGTGCTGGCGTACGAGACACGGCATCGGCGCCCCGCAACCTACCTGCCGCCACCGAAGCGGACCATCTCGTGGTCCTGGGATCCATCATCCCTCAGCGTCGCAGCCTCAACACCGAGACGCCAGCAGCGCACCCTCCCCGCCACGCAGGCCCATTGAGTTTGTCAAAGCATGGTAGGTCTAGCGCAACGCCAACCGAACCCGCTTCAGGATAGATTGCGGTTAGCCGAATTCTGGGTATACTCTGATAGATACCAGGAGAGAGCTATGGCAAAATCAGTAGTAGCAATCGTCGGTCGCCCAAATGTGGGTAAATCGACGCTGTTCAAT
>PWVB01000077.1 GCA_003562365.1 Anaerolineae bacterium | reverse complement strand
GAAAAAAGGTCGCGAAGCATGGAAAATCTCAGCTTTACCCACTACATATGCCGTTTTTTGTCTTATAAAACACAATATATGGGGTGTGCCGCTGACGCGCCTACCTTTTTACAGGGGAGCCAAGTATAACACAGAACTAAAATTCCTTCAAATACATTGACACGGTTTGAAACTATTTGGCAATTTTTCGTTAGCAGTTGTCACCTCCCTTTGCATATCGATCAGGATCTTGACGGCCTCGCCGGTGCGCATCATGGCAAATCCACGCTCCCATTCCTCGAGGGGCAGAATGTGGGTTGCCAGTTTACTCAGCTTTTCTGCCTCTTCTGCCTCCACAGCCAGCGCCTTTTCCCAACTGCTGGGCGGCGAGCTGAAACACCCGACCAGGTCGAGCTCCTTGTAGAGCAGCGTATTCCACGGTACGGAGATCGTCTCTGGACCTACAAGGCCAATGAGCACGACCCTTCCCGTCTTTTTAACCAGCTCGATCCCCTGGGCAATGGCCCGCTGCGACCCGGAACACTCGACCCAGGAATCGACCCCAGCACCGGCGGTCAGATCGGCGACGACCGGTGCCAGGTCCTCGCGCTGCACGTTCACCACACGCGTCGCCCCCAACTGCTGCGCCAGAACGAAACGAACCGGCACGTCGAGGTCCGTCCCGGTGACGACAATATTCCGAACCCCCAGCCGGCCGGCCCAGATGATCGCCATCAGTCCCATCGTCGCCGCCCCGGTGATCAAAACACTCTGCGCGCCGTCGAGTGTCCCTCGCTCCACCAGGCAGTGCGTCGAGATGGCAAAGGGCTCGGTGACACCAGCGACCTCCCACGGCAACCCATCGGGCACGCGATGCACCAACCACGCGGGCAGCGTCAGGTACTCGGCAAAAGCGCCGTCGTGCCGCGAACCGAGGGCCAGTTTACGATCGCAGATGTGCGGCTTGCCTGCCAGGCAAAGCGCGCACATCCCGCAGGCACCGGTGTGCAGCTCGCCGACCACCCGCTCCCCCACGCGCCACGCCCCCCGAACGCCGGTCCCCACCTGAACGACCGTGCCGCAGTACTCATGCCCCATAATCACCGGCGGATCGTTGGGAAACTCGTCGGCGTGGATGTGTAGGTCTGTGCCGCAGATGCCGCAGTACTTGACCTGGATCAACAGATCGTCCGGGCCGGGGTCGCGAACCGGCACATCTTGAATGGCAACGCCCCCCGGCCCCGCAGCAACCTTGACCAGTGCTTTCATGCATCCTCCTCACAAGGGTGCTTAGTGAATGGAAATCGCGTCACGGGGACACCTGGAGCGATACATTGAACCGGCTTCCCAGCTCGCGCAGCTCGTCATAGAGCCCTGGGTCGATGGGGATCCCCTCGGCGCGGCGCTGTTCCCGGCGCAAGCCCTCGACCTGCCCCGGATAGTAGACTCGCTCAAAGCCCTCGGCCGGCGGCAGTTGGCCAAACTCGTCCAGCATCTCGCCCAAACGCTGCTTGAACGTCTCCAGTGGCATCAGCCGAGACACGTCAAAGGCGGCGCAAAAGTGCCCCAACTTGCGCGGCTTGTCCAGCTCGCCATACATAGCGTTGACGTGCGGTCCCCAGGGCATACCCGAAAGCACGCTGCAAAAGATGTCGATGACCATCGCCAGCCCGCTGCCCTTAGGACCGGCAATGGGGTGCAGCCCGGCGATGGCGTGTGGATCGGTGGTCGGATTGCCGTGGACATCAAAACCCCAGTGGTCGGGGATCAGCTGCCCTTCGGTTTGGGCGATCGCAATCTTGCCATAGGGGATCGACGTAGTCGCCATGTCGAGGATCACCGGGAACCGGTGGTGTGTACCGGCGCCGCCGGTAGGGAACCCAATCGCGATCGGGTTTGTGCCAAAGAATGGTTTGCGCGAGGCAAAGGGGATCAGGAAGGCGTCGGTTGCGGTCATTATCCAGCCAATGTATCCCTCGGCGACGAGGCGCTGGATGTAAAAGCCGGTCATCCCAAAGTGACTCGAATTGCAGACCGAGACGATGCCACTGCCGCTTTCCTTTGCCAGTGCCATCGCGTGTGTGCAGGCGTGATAGGTAACCACGTGCCCCAGACCATCTCCGCCATCGACAATGCCCATCGATGGCGCCGTCTGCTGAAAAGAGATCGTGGGGCGGGTCTGGATCGTACCATTCTCCAGACGTCGCACATAGTGTGCCAGGCGAACAATGCCGTGCGAGTCGATGCCCGAGAGGTTAGCCGCCAGCAGGCAGTCGCTAGCGATCGCCGCATCCGTCCGCGGCACGCCCACAGCGACCAGGATTTCCTCGGCAAAGGCCAACAGTGCATCAGCAGCAACTAGGGTCGGTTTGGGCTTCATTGTTTCGGTCCTGTATTGGGGAATGTATGCGCAGAAACCTATCCCATGTACATCCCACCGTTGATATCGAGCACTGAACCGGTAATGTACCCCGACAGAGACGACGACAAAAAGAGCACGGCATTCGCCACATCCTCCGGTTCGCCCAGTCGGCGCAGCGGAATCTGAGCCACATAGTCCGCTTCTCGGCCCTGGATCTGTTTTTTGACCGGCTCGGTGAGAATTACCCCCGGAGCTACGGCGTTGACCGTGATCCCATAGGGTCCGCACTCCTTGGCCAACGTCCGCGTAAAGCCAATTAGTGCCGCTTTGGAGGCCGTATAGTGCAGCCCCACCTCGATGCCGCCGACGCGGGCCGCCAGCGAGGAGAAGGTCACGATCCGACCCCAGTGCTGCTCCTTCATGCCCTCGACAAATGCCCGGCAAACCAGGTAGGTGCCCCGCAGGTTGACGTCGAGAACCCGATCCCACTCCTCGATTGGAAATGCGCCGATGCCCTTCTTGTAGGAAATGATCCCCGCACAGTTGACCAGGATGTCTATCCCACCCAATTCAGCCAATACCCGGTCGCGCATGGACTCCACGTCATCCGGGCGGCTCAGATCACAACGCACGGCAAAGCCGCTGCCAGTAGTATCGATCGTCTGCTGGATGCCCTTTTCGTTCACGTCGACGGCGACAATGCTCGTACCAGCCTCTGCCAGGGCGACCGCGCACGCTCGGCCGATGCCTGCTGCCGCGCCGGTGATCAGGGCACGCTTGCACGAGAGATCAATGTTCCAAGACATGGGGCCTTCCTTCCTCATCCCAATCGCGCAGCCGGTAATAGTGCCTCAACATCTCGTCCAAGTCGGGCAGGTTGCCCGCTGCCGCTCCCGAAGGCCGTGGGTGGGTCAGCAACCGGGCGGGCAGCGTATCGTCGGCACGAGTCACGCCCAGTTCCAGGTTGATCTGGCGCTTGAGGTCAAAGATGTGCCTGCCGGCCGCCATCAGGTCTTCCGGCTCCCACGTCCAGCCCATCGCCGCATTGACCAGCGCAGTAACGTGTGCCGGAGCGACGCCCCCTTTGCAGATGAACTTGCACAGACCGAGCGGGTTGAACACAGAGGCGAAGTCTTGAAACTCGACGACCAATCGCGCGGCGGTCTCGCCACCCTCAAAGCGGTCCCGCTCCCCGTCCTGCCAGCCGGGCCAGTTCATGCCATAGCCCCGCCAGTAGGACGGGCTCTCCATGTGGCACGCGCCACGGTTGGCGGTCGCATAATCCAGCCCCATGTCGACAAAGGCCCGCGGGTCAATGTAAGGCAGCTCCAATCCCTTGACGTGAAAAGCGCACGCTTCCGCTCCCAGTGCTTCTGCCGCCGCGCGGGAGCCCTGGGCGAGCAGATCGCCAATCCCCTCGCGACGCCCGATTTTCTCGATCATATGGATCGCCGGCTCTGGTGCGCCCCAGGCCAACTCGATACCGTCCGTGTCCTCCACGGCGATTATCCCGAGTTCGAACGCCTCTGTGGCAAAGGCCAGCACGCCCGAGGTAGTGATCGTGTCCATCCCATACCGGTTGCAGAGGTCGTTCATGCGCACAATGGCGTTCAGGTCGTCGATGAGCAGCAGGCCACCAAAGCCGCTCAAGGTCTCGTACTCGGGCCCCTCGCCGCTCACGCCCGCATAGGGTCCTTCTGTAACCTCGACCGCCTTACCACAGCCGATCGAGCAGGCGTGGCAAAAGGTATTGCGGACCCAGATCGTGTCGTGCATCGTCTCCCCGGTGATCGCCTCTGCGCCGTCGGACCAGCTCCCCTCCAGCCAGTTCTTGAGCGGCAGGCCGCCAAAACGCTCCGCCGTCAGCACCCCGCCGCTGGTGCCCAGCTTGGTCATACCCGCGGCCCTGTTACGGATCATCTTGTTCAGGCGCTTGACCAAGTCGCGCAGTACCTCCGCCTCTGGGTAGCTTGGCTTGTCTGTGCCGCGCACGGTGATCGCTTTCAGCTTTTTCGTCCCCATCACGGCGCCCATGCCCGTTCGCCCTGCCGCGCGCGAGTGCGTGGGGCCGCCCTGCATCACGGAGGCAAAACGGACCAGCCGTTCTCCGGCGGGGCCGATGCTTGCGATCCGTGCTCGTTCGTCCGTCTCCTGGCAGAGGGACTCGTGCGCCTCAAACTGGTCCAACCCCCAGAGATGCGTGGCGTCGCGCAGTTCGACCGTCCCATCCCGCCCGTCGATCCACAAGTAGACGGGGCGATCGGACCCGCCTTCCACGATCAAGCCATCATAGCCGGCAAAGCGCAGTTCCGCGCCCCAGTGACCGCCGGTGTTAGACTCGCCCCAGATGCCGGTCAGCGGGGAACGTGCGCACCACGTGCTCCGGCAGCCCGTCGGCGCGATGGTGCCCGACAGCAGACCGTTGAACGCATAGAGCGTATTGGCCGGATCGAGCGGGTCTTCCGGCACCCGCCCAGCATCCAGCGCCTCTCGAAACATGTACGCCGCTAGGCCGCTGCCCAACATGTAGGTGCGAACCAATTCATCTTCGAGCGGTACATCCTCGCACTGTCCGCTCGCCAGTTCCACTCGCAACAGCTTGCCCGCATAGACGGTTGCCACAGTCACCCTCCAAGAAATTGAGCCTAAACCGTCAGCTTATGTTGGCCAACGGACTTCAGTCGACCGACGTCGCCTGCAGCTTCGCCCGCGCGTACCCCACCGTGTAGGCGAAACCCGTGTACCGCCCCGAAGAAATCCCCTTGAACGGATGCTCCCTGTCCGCGTCAATCAGCGGCGGATGCTCCGGGTAGATCAACCGCGGATACCCCTGGCGGACCAGCTCCTTCATCACCGCCACCATATCCACCTCCCCCTCGTCGAGAAAGACCTCGGTGTACTGCTCCCGCGGCACTCGCATGCGCACGTTCCGGTAGTGCAAGTGGTTGATGCAGTCCCGTTCCCCGAAGTAGCGGCAGACATCCACCGGATCGCCTCCCACCTCGCGCGTGACCCCGCTGTCGAAAGTGATGCCGTTGTGCGGGCTGGACACGATGTCCGCCAGCCGCTTCCACCCCTCCACGCTCCCCATAATCTGCCCCGATCCTCGGCTGATCGGCGGCGGCGGATGGTTCGGGTGCAGCGCCAGCCGCACGTTCGCCTCCGCGGCGACCGGGACGATTGCCTTGAGAAAGTAGGCGACGTTCTCCCACATCTGCTCCAGCGCGTGGGCCCCGTTCTCCAGTGGCGGCAGTTCCCTGACCTTCTCATAGTCGAAGGCGGTCAGCCCCGCACCTCCTCTACCCTCCTCCTCGTAGTATCCCTCGACGATCCGGTGCGCGTAGAAATTATACTCCATCACCGACAGCCCGACTATGCCCGCCGCCTGGATCGACACGCAGACCTTCTCGATCTCCTCGTCCCGCCCTGGCCGACCGTAGATCGCATTCGGAAACTCCCCGAACATCATATTCCCAAGCTTCAACCCCGCCGGGTAGGACCACACTAAACCGTGGTCGGCAGGCAATTTGACAAGAGAGGATCCATGAGCGCAATCCGATTTGGCAATCAAGCGAAACGGAGCGTGAACCCACGGATCCTCAAGCCACATTTTGCCCTAACCCTGAGTGTTTGGCAAGCGGCCAGATGGGTAAAGGTAACATCACGATTCACAGTCAGCAGGAGAAGCGCTACT
>PWVB01000225.1 GCA_003562365.1 Anaerolineae bacterium | reverse complement strand
CGAATCCGGCACGTCCGAGTCCATCGCAGCCGAGACATCGTTCGTCCGCAGAAAGTCACCAGAACCATACCAGCTACAGACCACCTGGATAGCACCAAACGTATCGGAACAGTCAAGGTCCCCTTCCTAACGCTTCAACAGCCGCGCTGACGCACAACAACATCGCAGGCGCCCCCTCCTTCGCCGACCCACCCCACGCTGCAAAGCGCACCGGATGAAAGCCGTAGCGCCCCGCATGGGTCTGCAGTCATCGCACTACCGCTTCGCAGTCGTGGATCTGCGCCGGAAAGACAGCCTCCTGGCTCAAGCGGTAGCTTACGCTGGCAGTCGCGTCGCCGCTTCCCGCCAAACGCAGCTCTCGGGGGGAGATGGCCTTGCTCCCCGCACGTCACGCTCTGCCGGGAAGCCAGATGAGGAGCCGGCGCGACCGAGGGGCTCCCTCCGGAAGATAGAAATCGAGCAACAGCTCGCGTACGCCCACTTTACCATAGACCAGATCCGTGAGCCGCCGCATCGTATCGTGGTCAGGCCATCTCAAACTGCTCAGCATAGACTCGCGACTGGGGAATGACCAACTCGCGCAGGCCGCGGAAGATCTGCTCGCTGGGCACCTCGAGCTTCTTCAACTCTCGCGTGACGAAGTTGATCATCGGGATCGGTCCACAGATGAAGTAGATACACTCCCGGCAGTCAGTAATGTGGCGCCCCATAACATCGGCACTGATATAGCCGGTCTCGCCCTCCCACCCCTCGTGGGGGTTCTCCAGGACATGGATGATCTCAAGATCGAGTTGCCTCTTGAGCTCTTCCAATTCCTCACGATAGGTGACACTCTTCCAGTCCCGGTTGCCGTAGAAAAATTGGAGTTGACGATCATCGCCGCGCTCCGCCATCGTGCGCAGCATACTCATAATCGGCGCCGATCCGATCCCACCCGCAATAAAGACGTAGCGAGAGCTCGGATGGTGCGTCAGATCAAAGGTACCATAGGGCCCGTCGATATAAGCCCGCGTACCAATGGGGTAATCGCCAACCTGGGAGGACCAGTCACCCAGTTCCCGTATGGAGAAGGCGACACGATCCGGATGCTCGGCACTGGAAGAGAAGGAGAGCGGATGAGAATTCAGACCAAAGGGCGAATCATCGATGGTCAGCCAGGCTGCCTGCCCAGCGCGGAAGGCCATACCTTCGTGCCCTACTGGAGCAAAGACGAGCGACCAGGTGTTGCCGCGCTCCTCAATCACCTCCACCAGCTCAAAAGGTCGCTGCAGCAGTCGCAGCGGCGTGACCACTCGGAAGAAGAGGAGCATCGCCACCCAGATCGCGGCATAGACCCACCACAGGATGCGCTGGATCGGTAAGGAAGTAAAGTAGTTGACGTTAAGGATGTGAAAGAGTACCAAGACGACGATCGCTACAGCGAAGATATCGTGTAGTGCGTGCCACACCTCGTACTCTAAACGGAGCCACTTGCGCCAGACCGAGGTTCCCACCAACAGCACCATCAGGATAGACGCCAGGACCCCTGCCTGCAGCCTCCAAACGCCGCTGACTAGATTGAAGGCGACGAAGTTGTACGGATTGCCAACCACCAGCATAATTGGATGAGCTAGGACCAGATAGAAGGAAATCCTTGAAAGCCTATGGTGGACGTTATAGAGCGTGTCAAGGTTGAAGATCTCAGTGAGCCACCCCAGTCGAACCGTCGGCACGAACTGCCATCCCATCAATCCGAATCCGAGAAAACCCAAGGCCACGGCCGTGTCGCGCCAGAGCTGGCGGCCCGCCGGTCGCGGCGCCAATAGCATAATCAGGACCGGCGCGACGGTGACGAGCAGGAACAGCAGGACACAAACGAGCTTCTTGACGTAGTCTTTCATCGTCGATATCTCCTCTCGAACAGAAGTGAACGTATGATGACCTGCGCGGCTTGCGCACGGCAGTTTCTAGTATATGATCGCCTACAGGGCGGTCAACTCATCAGGGCACATCCTCAACAGGCGGCCCAGTGCAGATCAGCAAACAGGAGGCTATTTATGAGTTGGATGAAGATTGTCACCATCGTTGTGGCCATCGGGCTTATCGTGGGCGGAGGCGTCTGGGCCTATCGCTTTTTCGAAGCGCCTGAATCGATCGACAGCATCACCGACAAATGGTCGATCTCCGGGCACGCTGATACCACTTCGGTTTCATTTACCCGCTGGGACGATGATGATCCGCCTCAAATCCCCACCGCCTGCGCTAAGTGTCACAGCCTCTATGGCTATCTGGACTGGCTGGGGGTTGACGGGTCGCCCGAGCGTGAGGTCACCGAGGCGGCTCGAGTGGGCACGGTGCTTTACTGCAACACCTGCCACAACCCCGTGGGCCACACGCTCACCACCGTACTATTCCCCAGCGATGTCGAGGTGACCGACCTGGGTCGTGAGGCCAACTGTATGCGCTGTCACCAGGGGCGCACCTCCACAGCCACCGTTGAGGATGCGACAGCCGGCATCGCACCCGACACTGTCTCAGAAGACCTGGGATTCATCAACGTCCATTACGCGATTGCAGCAGCCACCCGGATGGGCGGTGTCACCCGCATCGGATACCAGTATGAGGACAAGACCTATGTCGGCTTTTTTGAGCACGTCGATGACTATCAGGCCTGCATCGATTGTCACGACCCGCACAGCACCGCCATCAACCCAGCTGCGTGCGCGCCTTGCCACTCCAACGTCGTCAGCTATGGCGATCTCTACGCCATCCGCGAGTCGACCATCGACTACGACGGGGACGGAGACACCGAAAAGGGCATCTGGCAGGAGGTCAATGCGTTCCACGAGACACTCTACGCCGCCATCCAGACCTACGCCGCTGAGGTCATCGGCCAGCCAATTGTCCACGCAAACACTTTCCCCTACTGGTTCATTGACACGAACGCGAATGGGATCGCCGATCCAGATGAGGTTAACTTCGGGAACCGCTACCAGTCCTGGACACCACGGCTGGTACGGGCAACCTACAACTACCAGTACGTCTATATGGATCCCGGCGCTTTCACCCATAACGCGGAATATGTCCTGCAACTGATGTACGATGGTATGGAGGATATCGCTACCCAGGTACCGGTGGCCTACGATAGCTACACACGTCCCTAGGGTCAGCGACGATAGGCAGCTATGCCCTCGAGGGTTGGCCTTGCCCTCGAGGGCTTCTACTACCTGAGACGGGCCGAGAACTGAATTGATGTCGGAGATACAGCCTCGAAAAGCACGGCAGTGCTGCTATACTATCGTGTGGGGGATCGACCAAGCTCACCCCGGCAATCAACCGCGCAACAGGCACGCAGCCGTCCTTAACGTGAAGCGGTACGCTTCGGTGGAACAGAGAGAGTCGTTAACAGCAGACCACAAGCATAGCAAGGAGGCGCACCATGTACGATGTGAGGACAGCCATCATCGGATCCGGCTTCATTGGGCCGGTCCACGTCGAGGCGCTGAGGCGCCTGGGGATTGACGTCGTTGGCGTTCTGGAGGCGACACCAGAACTGGGGCAAAGAGCCGCCGAGCAGATGCATTTGGCCAAGGCGTACAACAGCCTTCAACAGCTGCTAGACGACGATGGCGTGCAGGTGGTTCACATCACAACGCCTAACCGGCTGCACTTCAATATGGCTGGCGCAGCGCTTAGCGCGGGAAAGCACGTTATGTGCGAAAAGCCGCTGGCGATGAACGCTACAGAATCAGCGCAGTTGGTTGAGGCAGCGCAGAGGGCTGGCGTTGCTGCTGGCGTCAACTATAACATTCGCTTCTATCCGCTCTGCTTAGAGGCCCGCGATATGGTCCAGCGGGGCGCTACCGGCGAGATCTACTCTGTATGCGGTAGCTACGTGCAGGACTGGTTGTTCTATCCTACCGACTACAACTGGCGCGTGTTAGCCGAGCAAGGTGGACAGCTACGAGCTGTAGCCGACATCGGCACCCACTGGCTTGATCTGATGCACGCGATAACCGGACTGGAGATCGAAGAGGTCTTTGCCGACCTGAGGACAGTGCACGAGGTGCGCCAGCGCCCCAAAGGAGAGGTGCAGACGTTCAAGGGCAAAGAGGAGGCTACAACAGCCACTGAGTCGGTTGCAATCACCACCGATGACTATGGATGCGTTATGCTACGCTTCACCAACGGCGCTCGGGGTGTGTTATGGGTCAGTCAGGTGACCGCGGGACGCAAGAACTGCCTGCGATACGAGATCGCGGGCTCTCAAGCGGCGCTCTCCTGGAGCAGCGAGGCCCCCAATGCCCTATGGATCGGTCACCGAAACAGGCCAAATGAGAGCCTGATTCGCGACCCAGCACTGCTCTCCGATCAGGCGGCACACCATACCACTTACCCTGGCGGGCACAATGAGGGATTCCCCGACACCTTCAAGCAGGCCTTCCGAGCCTTCTACGACTACATTCAAGCCGATGACTTCACCGCGCCAGCTCCCTTTGCCACTTTTGCCGATGGGCATCGCGAGGTCGTGCTCTGCGAAGCCATCTTCAAGAGTGCGCAGGAGAGCCGATGGGTCAAACTGCCGGGAGTCGAAAGATGAAGCTGGGATTTGTGAGCGCGATTCTCCCTGATCTATCACTAGCCGAGGTGTTAACTTTTGCGGGTGAGGCCGGATTTGACTGTGTGGAGCTGATGTGCTGGCCGGAGGGCAAAGCTGAGCGACGCTACGCCGGTGTGACCCATATCGACGTGCAAGGTTTTGATGCCGATGCTGCAGCAGCAGTAAGGGACTTGAAAGCACAGATCGGGGTCGACATAAGTGGGCTGGGATACTATCCTAACCCTCTATCCCCGGATCTTCAGGAAGCGGACGTCTACATCAAGCATATCCAGCGGGTGATCGAGGCTGCGGCTCTGTTGGAGATCGAGGTTGTTAACACATTCATCGGTCGCGATTGGACCAAGTCCATCGAGGACAACTGGCCGCGTTTCAGCGAGGTCTGGACGCCGCTTATCGCCTTCGCCGAAGCACGGCAGGTGCGCATCGGCATCGAGAACTGCCCGATGCTTTTCAGCGCTGATGAGTGGCCTGGGGGAAAGAACTTAGCCTACGCGCCGGCGATCTGGCGCCGGATGTTTCAGGAGATCCCCAGCGCAAGCTTTGGCCTCAACTATGACCCCTCACACTTGATCTGGCAGCAGATGGATGCCGTTAAGCCATTGTGGGAGTTTGCCGAACGTATCTTCCACGTGCACGCTAAGGACGCTCGGCTAGACCAAGGCCGCCTAGACGAGGTCGGTATCCTCGCGACGCCCCTGGAATTCCATACACCCAAACTGCCTGGGCTGGGGGACGTTGACTGGGGTCGTTTCTTTTCGGTTCTGAGCGATATCGCTTACCAAGGGGCGGTGTGCATCGAGATCGAGGACAGAGCCTACGAAGGTTCGTTGGCTAGCCGCAAAGCAGCGTTGCGCCAGAGCGCCCGTTACCTGCGGCAGTTCATCGGGCCAGCATAGGCCGGGCAGAGGGCGATGGCCGACGAACTCTACGCCAGCGTGGATCTGGGCGGCACGAAGGTAGCCGGCGCCCTTGCTACCGCTGAGGGCCAAATCGTCGCCGAGGCAACGATACCCACCCGGTCCCACGAAGGGCCGCAGGCCGTCCTTGAACGGATCACCAGCCTGATCAACGGTCTGGCCGAAGAGGCGGGCGTTAGGCCAGCAGCCCTCGGTATGGGCGCACCAGGGCTGGTCGATGTACAGAAGGGAGTGACCAAGTTCTTGCCGAATCTCCCCACGCAATGGAGGGATGTTGCGGTGCGCGAGCAGCTCGCGCCGCAAATCGGCTGTGCGATATACTTACTCAACGATGTGCGAACTGCCACGCTGGGCGAACTGACCTTCGGCCACGGACGAACCGCAAATACGCTAGCCTTTTTTGCGTTGGGCACCGGTATCGGCGGAGGCGTTGTCATTGACGGCAAGCTACGCCTGGGTCCTTTGGGCGCTGCGGGAGAACTAGGACACCAGACCATTGTGCCGGATGGCCCTCGTTGCGGCTGCGGCAGCCGCGGCTG
>PWVB01000066.1 GCA_003562365.1 Anaerolineae bacterium | reverse complement strand
TCGAGTTACCGATCTTGGGGCTGCCCGCCGGCACCTACACGGTCGAGGTCAACGGTATGACGACCACCTTCGAACTGGCCGTAGACAACGTCTATCAAGAGTAGGCGTCCCAAACACCACATCCAAATAAGAACCGTGGAGCGCGCCGGTGCAGTTTCCCCTGCACCGGCGCGTTCTGTTGTCTAGGGGGGAGGTCGCCACTGCTTGATAGGAGCCGGTGTTGAGCAGACAGCCCTCCGCCAGTGGACATGCGGCCCTTCAGGACGACGATGTCACCCTGCATCACGATACTGCCCGGATAGGCGGCGGGGCAAGCAAAGCGGTCGCTTCGGGGGCCGCGGATCGGATCCATCCCCGGATCATCGGACCTCGAAGATGACGACCACTTTGGGATGCCAGGGCAGAACGGGGTGCGCTCTAGGCTGATGGCATCGGCACGGTTTGAATGGTGCTCTGCCTCAATGCAAAGTATCTGCTGCACAACTCGCCCGTAGCGTGTTGCGCATCGATGGTTACGCTGTTCTTCCCACCATGTCCTCGATGACGGTCAGGTTCTCCCGGAAGAAAGGGTCGGCGGGTGTGGTGCGGCGGACGCACCAGGCGACGCCGCCGATGGCATTGTGGAGCCGATAGAAAGGCAGCGTGCGTTCAATATCGGGCACGGGGCGGACAGCAGCGTAGCCCGCGCAGAAGGCGTCGCGAGAACCGGGCACAAGATCGAAAACAGCGTGGCTCATCTTGACGAAGTCGTAATCAGCAGAGCCGCCGCGGGCCGACTCGAAGTCGATCAGGCCGGAGATGGTGACCGGGGCGCCTGTCGTGGTCAGGATATTGCCGGGGCGGTAATCGCTGTGGACCCAGCAGGGGCCGTCAGGCGCGGGAAGGTCAGCGTAGAGCTGCTCGTAGCTATCACGGACTTTGCGCCAGAATGCGGGCGGGAGGACAGTCGTGCAGTGCGGGCACCATATGTCATGGTAGCGTCGGAGCAAGGCCCACCAGCCGAGGACGCTATCGTCCCTATCCCCTTCGTCTCCAAAGTGGTCGCGCGGGTGACGGTGCAGACGCGCCAGGAGGGCGCCCATCTGCCGCGCAAGATCCAGGGTGACGGGACCGGTGACAACGGTGCCGGGCAGAAAGGAGAGAAGTATGGCTCCAGGCCGGACGGAGCCATTACCTGGCGCCCAGATGTCCAAGACCGCCGGCACCGGCATGGTGTGGGCCAGCGCGTGCAGGGCAGCGGCCTCACGCAGCAGCTTGTGACGTCTCCAAGGGATATTCAGGACCACACGCTCACCCGAGGCCAGCGTCAGCAACCGGACCGTGGAGCTGTAGGAGTCGTCGCCGACATCCGCGCGCACAACATCAAGGCCGAAGTAGGTGATAGCTTCGGTCACGAGGTCGGATCGAGCAGGCATGTCAGGCGTCATAGCTCCGGCTCCAGATTCGGAAGTACAGCGGCAAGCGGCAGCAGAGCAACGGCTGTGATCGAACGGAATGCGCAACGATTGCTACAGCAAGAACGGTATGTACTGGAGAGATCATTCTGCCACCTGATAGCAGGAGATCAGATAGTCTCTCGCGAGTTGAGCGAGTATACTGGTCAAACATAGAGCCTCAAAGCCGTAACGACAGGCCGAAAGCCCGGAGGGTCAGCGCCCTCGGGGTGGGCAAGACGCACAGACACGCGGGCAAGCGACGGAAAGGGCCACCCGCGGAGGACTATGACAGAAGGCAGCATCCTCCAGCAACGCAGCTAACGTTCGGAGGCCGATGGGCTGTCGGACGCCTGGTGGGTCACTGGAAAAGACCCCCGCTATTGGTCACGCCTGGAACAGGACGACAATTATGCCCAACGACCTGCTAGGCAGGCTCTTCCCCTAAACCCCGTCCTTCAGAAAGGCATCAATCTCCGACCGCCAGGGCGTGGAGGGCTGCGCCCCCAGCTTCTGAACACAAAGGGCTGCGGCAGCACTGGCGAAGCGCACAGCCACTTCCAGCGCTTTGCCTTCGGCAAGGGCAACGACCAGGCATCCACAATAGGTATCCCCGGCAGCGGTGGTGTCGATAGCCTGGACTGGAAAGGCCGGGATGTGCTTAACTCCGCCGCGTGTCTCGCGGGCTGCAACCACCGATCCTTGCTCGCCCAATGTGACGATAGCTGTACCGACCCCCATCTCCCGCAGCTTGACCGTAGCAACCCTAGCAGATACGCGATCAGAGACCTCGAGGCCCGTCAACACCGAGGCTTCGGGTTCGTTCACGATCAGGATGGCAACCTTCTCAAGCTGCGCCCGATCAAAGGGTTTCGCCGGTGCGTAGTTCCAGACGACCGGTACACCAACGGCAGCGGCAAGGTCAAGTGTGCACTCAATGGTCTCGCGCGGAATCTCAAACTGCATCAGCACGTAGGCTGCGCCAGCGATGAGATCCCGCAGCCCCTCAACGCGCTCTGGCGTCAACCGGCGGTTAGCGCCCGGCGCCACCGAGAGGTAATTGTGCCCGCCTTCCCCGATCATAACGAGGGCGGTGCCGCTGGCGACACCGGTCTCGCGAAAGACATAATCCGTCCGCACTCCACTGGCTTCGAAGCCGGCGACCATCTTATCGGCATAGGGATCCTCACCGACGCAGTTGACAAAGACGACATCACCCCCGGCCCGCGCCGCAGCGACTGCCTGGTTGGCGCCCTTACCGCCAAAAGTCTGCATAAATTCGGCGTCGGTCACGGTCTCATCACGGGCTGGGAGATGATCCATCTTCATAATGAAGTCGACATTGGAGCTCCCGATCACGACAATTGGCTTGGTCATAGGCATCTCTCCGCCAACTAATAGTCGCCATCAGCCAGACGGCTGACGTCTCCGCCGCCGGCGCAGATTGCCGCTGTTGAGGTATAACCGTTGCCGATTCGCGACGCCCCCATTTCGATGAACATCTCGGCCCGGGCGCGGTCACGGATCCCACCAGAAGGCTTGACCTTGATCCGGTCCTCGCCGGCGTCGAGCATCGCCTGCACCTGTTGTACGGTTGCCCCCTCACCACCGAAGCCGGTCGAGGTCTTCACGAAGTCGGCCTGGGCCTCGATAGCGCAGCGTGTCGCGCGCTTGATCTCTTCCAGGGTAAGATGTGCCGTCTCGAAGATCACCTTCACCGGCACCCCGGCGGGCCTGGCCACACTGGTGACCGCTTGTATGTCGGCAACGACCTCATCCCACAACCCTGAGCGCACAAACCCGAAATTCACCACCATATCGATCTCGTCAACGCCGGCAGCGATCAGGTGGCGAGCCTCATCGGCCTTGACAGCGCTCAAAGTGCAACCGTGAGGAAACGCCAGCACGCAGGAGACCTCCGTCGTCGTACCCCGACACATCTCAACAGCAAGCTCAATGTCACAGGGACGCACGCAGGCCGTCCGCACACTGTAGTCCAGGCCCAGCCGGATCGCTCCAATGGCCTCCTGACGAGTCATCTCGGGCTTCAGCACTGCGTGGTCGAGATAGCGGTTGATCTCTTTGACGCTCATCCTTTCCGGGTTTACCAAACTGTGCCAGACTGACACAATTTGGAAGGCCGCCTTTCTTCGGCCGTATCTTCACGTTTCATCGCAGACTGTTCGGAAGAGTCCGATATCCGCTCCACGCGCATTTTAGTTGTCCGTAGATCCGCTACGGCCAACACGGCTCCACAAAGATCGCAATCTCAAGTCCAGTTCCACAGGCTTGCTTGTGCAGCTTTAGGGCCGTCCTCGCGTGACACGGTTTCAGTCAGCAGATGCTACCTTCCTATCGCTCAAAACGCTTGCGATCCCGCAGCGCCGTCAACCCGACCAAAAAGCCGGCCCCATGGGGGATCCGATCCTCATCAGTATACAACGACGGTTCGTCGTTGTCCTTCGTGGGTTCAACCACCAGTTGAAACTGCGGATTGACGCTGAATCCATTGGGAACGGTGCCCCGAATGCCAGTCCAGTTGCCGGTCCACCGTCGTCCCACACCGTAAATCTGGCTGAAAGACAGCGCCTCTCCCTCCGGGACCTCATCCCGCCAGAGCAGGCAGCCCTCAAAACTCTTTTTTGTGATCCCGGCGTTCAGACCACAGAACCACTGAAGGTTCCCCACCACAATCTGACGCAAGACGGGAAGGGCGCTGATGTTTTCACAAGCAGCCGCCAATGCGGCACCAAATCCATAGCTCACATTGATTCCGTGCCACGGACCGCAGAAGCTCAGCAAACCCTCCCCAGGAAAGACACCCATCGGCAGCAGATAGAACGGGTTACGCCGGCAACCGGGGATCAGATACGACTCAGCGAACCGCCGAACGCAGGTTCGCCACCGTGCAGCGTCGAGATGATCGGGCCAACGACTGGCCATATCCAAAAGCGGGACGATGAAGTGCGGAAAAGTCGTGCCAGTGTCGTGGCCGACGTGGTGATGGCAGTTTGCTTTCTCGGTAAATGAGGCCGACGCAAAGGTGTAGAAGTGTCCGTAGAGCCCGTCCTCTGACTGTGATGCCGGGACCTGCCGCGCCATCACCGCGCGGGCAAGGCGCACGGCGTGGCGCTTGTAGGCCGTCTGGCCCGCGGCATAGAGCTGGACGCAGCCCCACATCATCATCGCCAGATCGCGCGTCATAAACTCATCTGGCACCTGAAAATCCTCCGGTGCACCGTGGTTCATCGCCGAGAAGTTCTCTCCGCCATAGGGCGCCGCATCAACAATGAGATAATCCATCGCCCGCACCGCTCGGGCTACGTAGGCCGCGCCCTGTTCGGGATGCGTATCGGCAAGCAGCCGTCCAGCGTATGCAAAAGCCACCACAGCCTGTGCGGTATCGCCAGGAATGAGAAGCAGGTGGTTGGGGATCTCGTGGACCAAGGCCCCCTTGGAGGCTCCGATTCGGGGTCCGGCATCCTGAAGCACAGCAAGATAGTCGCAGCCGTGGATGATCTGCCGACGCAGACGTGCCACTTGATCGGACGCAAGCCACTGGAAGCCAATGGAGAGCAGCTCGCAAAGGCCGATCAGCGTACTGGCGTGGCTGTTGGCCTCGCGCCACTCGGCGCCACTATCCTTCCAGCCCATGCCGTTGCGGGCCTGCTGCGCCCGCGCCTCCATCTGCTCCAGGGCGATGGGTTCGACGGTGGTGCGCCAGAGGATGTTGTCGCCAAGCTCGATCATTTCGCTTCGGTGGAGGATGTCGCCAGGCCGCTCGCCCGCGGCCGGGGCTCGAACCGCAATGACATAGCTACCGGCCTCCTCAAGCTCCGAGAAATCGATCTCCCACCAGTGCGCGTTCCAGACCTCACCCCAATAGCGCACGCTACCGGTCAGCAAAGGCTGGGGCCGAACCTCGGTCTCGGCAGCTACAGCCGACAACAGCTCAAAGGTCGCGCCCTCTGGCAGATAATCGCCACGATAACTGCGGATAAGCGCCCTCTTAGGATCGCCCAGATCATATCCGATCTGGGAAGTCAGAAAGCCATTTACATGCATAGAGCCACTCCTGAAGAGACTGAACCGCGTTCTCAGTATATTCCGGGCCCCAGCCACTGCAAATCGACAGTCGACCGAACCTTCGCAGCAGATAGTCGCGGCCCCGCAGTATCCGGTTGGCCCGTCGTGCAGTCTGAGCATTGCGACAACCCTGCCCGCAAGCGCCTGTCACGGGTCAACCACCTCTCGGAGCCTGGCGCCGGTCAGGCCCCAACACAAGCTGTGTACTTCTCGACGCACTGCGATGTCCCACAGAGAAATCGCATCGCACGGCGGATAATACAAACAGCAATCTACCTAATTTTGCCAACTTTGCTCTTCTATGCTACAATTTCCTTGAAATAGTGAATCACCGGTCAGTCACCGATGAGGAGGTGACAACTGCTAACGAAAACCGTGCCAAATAGTTGCAGACCGCGTCAGAGAATTTGACAAAACTCTAATTCTGTGTTATACTTGGAGGTGAAAAATCGAGGTTTTGGAAGTGACCAAAGACTATGCAAGCGTAGACGGCGAGAACATCTATTTCGATGAGTCATTTGAGGCGGAGCCTGACAAGGCCAACTT
>PWVB01000298.1 GCA_003562365.1 Anaerolineae bacterium | reverse complement strand
AAAAGGTCGCGAAGTACGAAGAATCTCAGCTTTACCCACTACATATGCCGTTTTTTGTCTTATAAAACACAATATGTGGGGCGTGCCGCTGACGCGCCTACCTTTTTACAGGGGAGCCAAAGCCTGTACCACACCCAACTCGTCGCCGAAATTAGGTAGGACGACGATGACGCCGTCAATTTCGTCGGCATTTGCCTTGAACAGGTCAGCGCAGAGCTTAGCGTGTCTGCGCGTCTCGATCGCACCGCACGGGGTGGCATCCTGGGGGACGATCACGTAGTCGTAGCCTAGTTGCTCCATAACGGATAGCAGAACGTCGCGCGCCCCAGCGGCCAATTGAGCATTGAAGAAGCCGCGGGTGGCGACGATCAAACCGAAGCAGGAAGTCTTCTGCATAAGGCGTATGGCAGGTCTCCTTAGAGTTGAGAGGCTCATCCCACTCGATAGTGCAGTGCGCTATGTCGGCGGTTGCAGGAGCGTCTGCAAGAGAACTGCCCGAGCTTGGGCAGCGCGCTGTTCCGCCTCCAAGGCTGAGACCAGCCGAAGGGCCATCGAATGGAAGTTGGCCTCAGGGTTGCCCTCGACCTCGACAAAGAAGTCGACGTTGGCCTGCTCGACGATCTCGATCCAGTCAGACCGAACGGCCCCGGCGCCGTGAAGCACGCCGGCGATGCTGCCCGCCAGGCTGGCGGTGGTGTCGCAGTCGCGCCCAAAGCTGGCGGCCTCGATCATGGACTGGTTCACGTCTCCGCCACAGAGATGTAGGATCGCCATCGTAATTGGGACCAACTCGACCGTGTTGCCACTGAAGAAGCGCTCCTTGTTCCATCTGTGGCCCGGCGGCGTGGGCCACGACCAGTCCAGCATCTTGGCGTAATACTGTTCGGCGAAGGCGTCCACACTCTCGCTGGCGACAGCCAGATCCATCGTCAGCTCAATGGCACGCCGCATGAACTCAGAACTGTGCCGGGTCATCGTCGCCAGCACGCTTTCGACGGTCGCATCGGGGAGGAAGGCTGCCGCCACGCCCGCCGCTGCAGTCGCAGCCCCGTCGCGGTTGTGGCCTTCCTGATCGACGTAGGCGATGTTCCAGCCGTCTTGATACGCCTGGGCGGGGTTACCGGCGTTGATGATGCCCACCGGCGCGATTGCCATCGTGGCACAGCCGGCGGGAATCTGCCCCCGCCCGCTGTCCCATGGGGAGACGCCCGCCTTTAGCTTCCAGATCAGGGCCCGCTCGTTGACCCAGACCCGGTTGGGATTAAAGACCTCCACGAGCACGTCCCGGTAGTCATCCGGCGTCACCCGTCCCTGCTTGCGGGCGATGGCCAGACAGAGGTAGTGGCGCATCGTGGTGTCGTCGGTGATCCACCCGGCCCGGATTGGCGGACCGTCGTAGTCGGCACCATACCGGTCGCCGGTGGTACCGCCGTAACAGGGACCGGTATTGCCGAAGCCGGGCATCAACTCAGTGACCCGTCCGTACTTGGCGCGGATATCGGTCCAGTACCAGCCCTCTACCGGCGCGCCCAGCGCGTCGCCGATGGCACCGGCGATAAGGCAGCCGTATACAGCGTCCAACATATTCTGGGCCATCCTCAACTCCTCTATGGGGTCTTTATCTAGACCTCTACCGCATACCCGTTGGGGTACTCGGAGGCCAGTTGATACTCCGCGATGCGCTCCAGGAGCTTCAGGTAATCGATGCCGTCCTTGGCAGCTGTATCCGCGTCGGGCACCATCGGTGCGCTTTCGATCGTGCAGTAGCCATCGTAGCCGATCTTCTTGAGCGCGCGGATCACAGCCTTGAAGTCCACTGTCCCGTAACCGGGCGTGAGCGAGTTGGAGTCACGGAAATGCATATGCCACAGCAGCGGGTGCGCGTCCATCACCGTCTCGTAGGGGTTAAGCTCCTCGAAGTTAGCGTGGAACCAGTCGACCTGGATGCCGATGTTGTCGCATCCGGTCAGCGCGATCATCCGTTTGTGGTTCGCCACCGTGTTGACAAATTTGCCCATCTCCAAGTGGTTGGTGGCTTCGAAGACCAGGCGGACATCCTTGCTCCGCGCGTGGTCGGAAATGCGGCGCAGCGCGTCCACGGCGACGGCAGTGGATGCTTGTACGGTATCCGGCGTGATATCCGCGTGAGTGGCGACTGCCACAGTGACGAAAGGTGCGCCTAACTCGGCAGCTATGTCAATGGTGACCTTGGTCTCCGATACTGCCAAGTCGGCCGTCTGCGGCTCAGTGAGCGTCTTGTAGGTGGGCGAATAAGGGTCCCATTCCTCACCCCAGCACTCGTTGAGGCAGGAGACTGCCAGACCGTAGTCTGCCGTCAGCGCGCGATGGGTCGCGACGTAGTCCTCGAGCTGAACTCCCAGCCCATAGCGGCCCTTCGGCGGGCAGAGCTCAATGGCGTCATAGCCGCAACGCTTAAGCCGCAGATAGGTCCTCTCCGGATGAAGATACGTCTCCTCTTGGCCAAACGTCAGTTGGAAGTAGCTGAACTTCAGCTTCTGCATCACGGTGGTCTCCATTTCCCAGTCTCTCAGGCGCCTCGGTGCTGGTTCGCTTAAGCGCCTGCCTGCTCAGGCGCCGGATAGACCTGCTCCGGCGCTACCCGCCCCTTAGGGCGCTCGATCAGCTCGATCATCACGCCGATCAAATCCTCTGTGTCCAGATAGGCATAGTGCCCGTCGCCGTCCGCGCCGAATCCGGCGCCATCCATCACCATCGAGATCCCCGCCGTCTGGGCCTCCGCCAACGCCGCTTGCATATCCTCTACCAGCACACCGAAGTGATGCACGCCGTAGCCGTGGTCGGCGATGTGGTCAGCGTAGACGCTGTCACCCTCTAGCGGCTGGATAAGTTCAATCCGTGTGGGGCCCAGATAGCTCAGCGCGACACGCATCCTGTAGTCAGCGGGCTCACCATGGTAGGTCATGTGCTGGACCAGCGGCTTGCCGTAGGTGTATATGTGCCACGGCCCAATGCCGAAGAGTGTCCAGTACATCTCGACGGCGCGGTCTACGTCTGGCACCAAGATGGCGACCTGGGCGACGCCTGCATTGAGGAAAGACAGCTTTCTTTTTGTATCATCAACTTGCATGACATAGCTCCTCGTGACCGGAAAGCGAATGGGTAAATACGCAAATCTCAAGTCGACAAACGGACAATTTACAGTCGCAGTTCGGAGACTACGAGGCGGCCCAATTGGTATTCCTGCGATATTGACACTCGGTGTATGCCTGGCACGCCTCCGGGGTTAGAATACTGGACACAAACACTCTCATCTACAAAGCACTATCCTTGGCTCTACTGAAAAAAGGTCGCGAAGATCGTGAGCACCCGGCTAGACAGTTGAGCCGCCCAACTAGTTGAGTTCGCTCGCTGGAAGGGCAGATCCTGAGTGATGTGCTGATGCAGCAAAAAGAAGCGGGCGCGATTGGCCAGTGAAGCCCTTTCAGCTTTTTTTCATCGTAGATGTTTCACAGCCCGATGCTGAAAAGGCATCTGATGCATCTCGACAGTCAGTAGCTGCATCGCGATGTTCTCTATCTACCGATCGCTAGTTTGGCTCAAAGACGACCTTGAGCGCCTGGCCTTCCATCGCCAGCGCGACACCCTCTGCAAAGCGGGTTAACGGAAAGCGGTGCGTCACCAGCTTGTCGGCCGGGATGCGCCCAGAGGCCATCATATCGAGAGCGATCCGCTGGTGGCCCGGGGCGAAGATCGTCGTGCCGATCAGGTGCAGCGCGTTGTAGTGAATGAGGTTCGTGTCGATGCCCGGCCTGCTCTGCTCCTTGGGGAGGCCACCGAAGAGAAGGATGCGGCCTCCTTTGCGGGCCATCTCTACCGCCTGCACCTGCGCGACACCGGCCGCGGTCGCGGTAATGACCACGTCAGCGCCCTTCCCATTCGTGAGCTGTCGGACCTCGGCGACCAGATCGACCTCTGCGGCGTTAACCGCGGCGTCAGGCCCGAAGGCCTTGACCATCGCCAGCCGCTCTTCCACGATATCGGCCACGATCACCTTGCTGGCGCCCCGTGCACGGGCGAGGCTTGCGTGCGTGCAGCCGATGGGCCCCGTGCCGATGATGACCACGGTGTCGCCCAGGCCAACCTGGCCCTTCTCCTGCGCGTTCACGCAAGACGACACAGGCTCTGAGATGGCGGCGTAGGCGGGATCAAGTCCTTCGGGCACCCGAAGGACCGTGCCCCGGCGCACACAGGCCTCCGGAAGGGCCACAAACTCGGCGAAGCCCCCGGGCCACGCCTGCGCGATCTCCCAATAGTTCTCACAGAGCTCGAACCGACCCTCTACGCAGAAATCGCAGACGCCGCAGTAGGCTACCGGCCCGACTGCCAGCCGGTCGCCCAAGCCCCACGGCCCACGATAACTCTCATCCACCGCGACCACATCGCCACAGATCTCGTGGCCGATTGTCCAGGGAAAGGGCACTTTCGGGTGCCCGCTGCGCAGCGTTCGCAGGTCCGATCCACAAAGGCCGCACGCCAGCACCCGTACCAGGACCCCGCCCGCCGGCACAGCCGGCACGGCGACCCGCTCCACTCCGAACGCCATCGGCGCCCGGACCACCACCGTATGCATCATCTTAGACAAGGGACCTCCTCTCCCAACATCCAGCATTATCCTCCTATCGCATCCTGCAGCGCCCGCAGCTTGTAGACGAACTTGCCGGTATCCGGCGCGAAGTTGGTCGCCGTGAACATCTCTCCTTTGGCAATGGGCCGGGTCACCGTGCCGCCGGGCGTCAGGCCGATAGGGATGCTGCCGGCCCGCGCGGATTCAGCGTAAGTGTAAATGCGTCCAAGGTAGTCGGCGCAGCCTATCTCGCCGGCGATGTCACCGGGTCGTAGCTCACGCTTAGCGATCGGCACGACCTCCGAGACGAGGCGTGTCGAGGCGACAGTGCATTCACTGTAGAGGACAGCACGCGCAATCGCAAGGGGCGTCTCGATATTGCAGAGATGGTAGGGCCGCAGCAAACAGTAGTAGGGCCCATCGCCCATGCCTACGAAGCGCATATCGGTGTGGACGCGGTCGTCGTTGCTGGTAACGATGGCAAAGACGCCGGGCGCGATCCTGCCCGTGGTATAGTCCACGCAGCCGCGCCGGCTGAAGATGCCGCCGTCTTCCTTGGGCACAAAGACCGTCTGCAAGTCAGCGCGCTGCACCTTGGGACCGTGCATCCCCGGCACGTCGGGCACGAGACCGGTCGCATTGGAGACCGCTGCCATCTCGACCATCGTCTTGCTGCCGTCCTTAAACGCGGACAGCATTTTGGGGTTCATCCCCTTGCCCTCGGCCTCGGCATAGTAACGCTCCGGCGTGGCGTCAAAGTCGATGGTGTTGTTCTTGCCCTTGCCCAGCGCCACGACTTCGAAGCCCAGGAGACGCGCCTCGTCGTGGAGCCGCTTCAGCTCGCCCGGCTCATCGCCGGAAGCCACCGTGTAGACGCAGCGTGCCTTTTCTGCGAGCTGCGTGAGGATCGGCCCGACGGTTACGTCAGTCTCGACGTTGAGCATGACAACGTGTTTGCTCGCTTCGATACAATGCCATGCTACTGAGGCGCCAACCTCCGTAAGGCCCGTCGCCTCCACAACTGCGTCCAGAGACGGCAGCTGCGCCAGCATCAGCGCATCCTCGGTGACCAGCACTTTGCCGCCGCTTACGCCAGTCTCCGCCTTCCGCGGGTCGTTGGTCGCGCAGATCGCGTGTTCGGGGATGCCGAGGCGATGCAGCGTGGCGAGCACCCGATCCGGATTGACATCGGCAATCGCGCACGTCTCCATCCCTGACATTTGCCGGATGACGTGGACCAGCCCGGATCCCATCTGCCCGCAGCCCACCAGCCCCACACGGATGGGGTTGCCATCAGCTTCGCGCTTCTGTAGCCCTTCGTATATGCCCATTCAGTTTTCTTCCTGGTTTACCAAACTGTGCCAACTTGACACGGTTTGGAAGGCTGCCTTTCTGCAGCCATATTTTCACGTTTCGACGCAGATTGCTCCGAAGAGTCTGATATCTGCTCCCCGGGCGTTTT
>PWVB01000457.1 GCA_003562365.1 Anaerolineae bacterium | reverse complement strand
GGCGCGATTCTGGCTGCCGTCTTCGTTGTGCTCGCCATTGCCTACCTGCGTATGCGCCAGCGACGACGCCTGCGCGCTTTCACCCAACAGCTTCCCGACGTCCTTACCTTGCTCATCGGGTCGCTGCGCGCAGGCTACGGATTCAACCAGGCTATTGAAGTCGTCGTCGACCGCGCCAGCGCGCCGGCCTCTGTTGAGTTCGAGCGGGTGATGCGCGCCGTCAACCTCGGGATCCCCCTGCAGCGGGCGCTGCAGGATGCCGTGGAGCGTATTGGGTCCGACGACTTCAACATGGTTGTCGTCGCCGTCAACATCCAGGCCGAGACTGGAGGCAATTTGGTGGAGACGCTGGAGATCATCAGCGACACAGTACGCGACCGCCTGCGCCTGCTCAGTGAGATCCGGGTAATGACGGCACAGCAGCGTTTCACCGGTTACATCCTGGGGTTGCTGCCCTTTGTTGTAGCAATCCTTATCTTCCTACTCAACCCCGATTACGTGGGCGACCTCTTCCAA
Source organism: Anaerolineae bacterium (assembly GCA_003562365.1). Classification (GTDB taxonomy): domain Bacteria; phylum Chloroflexota; class Anaerolineae; order B4-G1; family SLSP01; genus PWVB01. The sequence continues at coordinate 5,563 of PWVB01000457.1, read as the reverse complement.
CCGGGCTGGATCCGAATCCTGCCCATCACGGCCGTCGTCATGCAGCTGCTGGGCTTCTACGTGATCAGCCGTATTGTGGACATCGAGGTGTAGTATGGTGACTGAGTTTGTCGAAGAGCTGCTGCAGGCAATTTGGTCGGTGCCGGCTCTCACCTCACCGTGGACCTTTGCCGCCCTCACCGGCGTTGCCTTCGCTTTCCTCTGGTTTGCAGTGGCACCTTCCGGGGCCGACGTCGCCGAAGAGAGCCGCTTGCGGGGCTACCTTCGCGGCCGGGGCGATATTGTCGAGGACGCCGAGTTTGCACGCTCCTTCTTGCGTCGCGCTTTGGCACCTGCGCTGCGCAACTTCCTGAAGACCTTGGGAAGCCTGACCCCCATTCAAGACGTCCAGCGCGTCCAGCAGCGGTTGTCTGAGGCCGGCAACCCCGGCGGGCTCACCGTGCCCGACATCCTGGGCCTGCAGATCTTGCTGATGATCTTTCTCGGCGGCGGCTATCTGGCCATCACCTATCTAATGGGCAATCTAGGGACTACCGCGCCACTCACTCTTGCACGCAACGGCGGGCTGCTTGCCCTTCTGGGCTTTCTCGCGCCGCGCCTCTGGCTGCGCTCCCGGGCCGACGCCCGCAAGCGTGAGATCGTCCGGCGCTTCTCCGACGCGCTAGACCTGCTCAGTGTCAGCGTCGACGCCGGCCTGGCTTTGGACTCGGCGATGGTTCGCGTCTGCGAGCGCTGGGACAATGCCCTGACCGAAGAACTGAACCGCGTGGTGCGAGAGATCCGCGTCGGTACGCCGCGCAACGTCGCGCTGCAGCGTATGGCCGAGCGCACCGGCGTGCCCGAGCTTAGCACCTTCGTCGGCGTGTTGATCCAATCCAGCGAGCTGGGCGTCAGCATTGCCCATACACTGCACACCCAGGCCGCTCAGGTGCGCCTGCGGCGGCGGCAGCGGGCGGAGGAGCTGGCCCACCAGGCCAGTGTCAAGATGGTCTTCGCGTTGGTCTTTCTCATCTTCCCGGCGCTGTTGGTGGTGCTCTTAGGGCCGGGTGTACCACGAATCTTTGAAGCGCTGGGGACAATGGGGGGCTGAGACCCCACCCGGCGCAGGAGGCAATTAGTGTGACGATGTTCGCAGAGTCGACAATACCATCGGGACGGGACGATCCCCTCTACCAGAAGGGTTTGGGCCACCTGCAGCAAGGCGAGTGGGCTGCTGCCATCGAGGCGTTCGAGTCGCTCCAGACGAAGTACCCTGAGAGCGCTGCGATAGAGCGAGCGCTGGAGGACGCACGCCTGCGCGCCGCCATCACCACCGACAAACGGATCCGCGGACGGCTGCTGGGGGTACGCATCTGGCCAATCCTCCTGCGGATCGCCCTGGTCGCCCTCATCGGCTTCCTGCTTTACACCGGCGCCCAGCTCTTGACCGAGGCAGTGCAGCCGATGATCCGGCAAGCCCGCGAGAATCAGCGGTTGGTCCAGACGTTAGCCGATGCCGAGGCTTTCCTGGAGGCTGGCGACACCGATGCCGCTGAGGCGGCGTTCATCGCCGTCCTCGCCGCCGACCCCGACAACGCCCGGGCTCAGGAGGCGCTAGAGCAGATTGAGGCGGAGCGGGAGATACAGACCCTATACGCCCGAGCCGTAGAGCTGGACGAGGCCGGCGACAGCGAAGCTGCGCTCGCCGCCTACCGCGAGCTAGACGGGCTGCGTCCAGGCTTCCGCGACATCCGGCAGCGCATGGACGCCATTGAGCGCAGCCGTTCCCTGGCCGAGCTTTTTGAGGAGGCTCTCACCCTCTATGCTACCGGTGAGGCCGAGGAGGCCATCGCAGCCTACACGGCCCTCCGCGAGCGCAGCCTCAGCTACGAGCAGGAGACCGTCGAGGAGCATCTCTATACACTCTATATGGAGGCCGCCGCCGACATACTGGCGCAGCGTCCGCCGGCACTGGAGCAGCTCTCCCGGGCCCAGACGTACTACACTCAGGCGTTGGCGCTACGGCCCCGCAGTCAGGAGGCCGCCTCCGAACGCCAGCTCTTGCGCCTGTTTCTTGAGGGTCGGACGGCCTTCGATCAGGAGCGCTGGACAGCTGCCGCCGCGACGTTACGCCGCGTCTACGACACGCGACCCGACTACCTTGGCGACATGGTCCTCACCCTGCTCTACGAGGCCTACGTGCGCAGCGGCGACGACTACCGCGCCGCTGGCGATAATTACCTGGCCTACGAACAATACCGCAAGGCTCAGAGTCTGCCGGTAGCCGACACTGCCTTTGCCGATGGGCGGCTCTTCTACGTCGAGCCGCTGCTGACCCCCACCCCCACGCCGACACCAACCCCCACGCCGCGGCCCGAGTTCGCCGGACCGCCGCCGACCCCACGCCCGCTCTCGGCCTACACCAACAAGATCATCTTCAAGGCAGATGCCCCCAACCTCGGCGAGATCTGGATGATGGACCCCGACGGGACCAACCGCCAGCGACTGGGGCGCTCCGCCGACATGCGCCAGCAGTTCGAGGATCTCCGCGATCAGGAGCGCTACGCTCCCGAGGGCGACCGGTTTGCCTTCGTCCAGGCGCCGTCGCCCAGCGAGCCGCTGCAGCAAGTCTTCCTGACCATTCCGGTGGCAGAGCGCGTTGGCGGAGTCTGGTACACGCAGCTCACCCGCCTTGATGGCGACACCTTCGATCCCGTCTGGTCGCCCGATGGTGAGCGCATCGCCTTTGTATCGTCGGCCCTTGAGAGCGACGACATTTGGATCATCAACGTAGACGGCAGCGAGCCGCAGCCGCTGACGCCCAACCCCTGGGAGTGGGACCGCCACCCAACCTGGTCGCCCGACGGCGAGCGAATCGTTTTCTGGTCCAACCGCTCAGGGTTGAAGCAGCTGTATATTATGGATGCTGACGGGACCAACGTGACCAACATCAGCAACACTCAGTGGGACGAGTACGATCCCATCTGGGTCAAATGAGAGTCGAGAACGAGTTCACTAGTGTGCACAAGGAGCTACAGCCATTATGCGCAGACGGAATAACGGCGTCGTAGAAGCCCCGGCGCAGATGCCGGCGGTTACGAACAACGGTCGCCCCGGGTCTGCCCAGGGCGAGGCCTACAACCGGATCCGGGAGCGGGTGCAGCGCCGCCTACTCGCCGAGCTTAGCCCGGTCGTCGACACCAACGATGCGGCTGCCGTGCGGCGAGCGCTGGAGCAGATCTTTCTCGAGACGCTGCAGGAGGAGCGCCTGCCGATGAGCCGCAGCGACCGCAACCTGCTCTTCGAACAGGTGGTGGCCGATGTTCTTGGCTACGGACCCATCGAGGCGCTGCTGCGTGATGAGAGCGTGACCGAGGTCTTGGTCAACGGGCCGGACCAGGTCTTCATCGAGCGCAGCGGAATCCTGGAAGAAACCGATATCCGATTCAAGGACAATGATGAGGTAATGCACATCATCGACCGCATCGTCACCCCACTAGGACGGCGCATTGATGAGAGCAGTCCGATGGTGGACGCCCGTCTCCCCGACGGCTCGCGTGTCAATGTCATCATCCCCCCGCTGGCCATCGACGGGCCCTCCATCAGCATCCGCAAGTTCGCCCGCGCCATCTTCGACATCGAGGACCTGGTCCAGACCGAGACGCTGACCCGCGCTATGGCCGACTTCCTGCAGGCCTGTGTCCAAGCGCGCCTCAACGTCGTCGTCTCCGGCGGAACATCCACTGGCAAAACGACGCTGCTCAACGCGCTATCTGGCTATCTGCCCAACCAGGAGCGCATCATCACCATCGAGGACTCCGCTGAGCTGCAGCTCCATCAGCGCCATGTCGTCCGCCTGGAGTCGCGCCCGCCTAACGTCGAGGGCAAGGGCCATATCGCCATCCGCCAGCTTGTGATCAACGCGCTGCGTATGCGACCCGACCGCATCGTGGTCGGCGAGGTGCGCGGCGGCGAGGCGCTGGATATGCTCCAGGCGATGAACACCGGTCACGACGGCTCGCTAACCACCGCCCACTCCAACTCACCCCGCGACACCCTCTCCCGCATCGCCACGATGGCGCTGATGGCGGGGATGGAGCTTCCGATGCGCGCTATCCAGGAGCAGATCGCCTCAGCCTTCGACCTCATCGTCCACGTCGACCGCCTCGTAGACGGCAGCCGCAAAGTCGTCAGCATCGCTGAGGTGCAGGGTATGGAGGGCGAAGTCATCACCATGCAGGATATCTTCCGTTACGTGCAGACCGGCGTGAACAATGGCAAGGCGCAGGGCTATTTCACCGCGCTGGGCGTTCGCCCGCGCTTTATGGAGAAGATCGAGACCGCCGGTTTCCACCTGCCGCCGACGATCTTCAACCCTGAACGGGAGTACGTGCGGCGTGGCCGCTAGCGCGCTGCCAGGAGAGATTGATATGGTATTGGAGGGCCTGCAGCAGGAACAGAGCGAGCGCGGAGGCCCAGCGTCGGTCGTCGCCGTGATGGACGAGTTTGAGCGCCAAGCTGTCGCCGGCAACCTAACCCAGTTCCAACCCACGGCCACCGGCTTCTCACCGCTTGACGAGGTGCTCAATGGCGGCCTCCGGCCCGGCGAACTGATGGTCATAGGCGGGCCCTACGGGGTGGGCAAGACGGTGCTGGGGCTGCAGATCGCCCGCAATGTTGCCCGCGCCGACGCACGGGCCCGCGCGCTCTACGTCTGCTATGAGCACGACCGCACCCACCTACTCTCGCGCCTACTGTGTTTGGAGAGCGCCGAGTTGGGCCATAACGGCGGAGCCGCGCTGACGCTGCGCAAGCTGGCCCAACTGGTCACCTCGGCAGAGGACGCAACGCGTGGCCCCGTCCACGCGCTGCGCCGTGACGTCCAATATCGCAACCTCATCGCGGCGCTGGAGGATTACGGAGAGCGCCTGATCCTGGCCCGTGCCAGCGGCGCCTACACCACCCTCTACGAGATCCAGCGCTGGGTTGAGGCGCTGCAGACCGCTGAGACTGACCAGATCCTGGTCGTCATTGACTACCTGCAGAAGGTTGCCGTCGACCGCGACCGGCTGCCCACCGAGGAGGACGTGACGACCTTCCTGATGCATGGGCTCAAGGAACTGGCCCTTTCGCGGGGCCTGCGGATCATCGCCATCACCGCTGCCGATCGCGCCGGGATGCAAGGGCGCCGCATGCGGCTCTCCGACCTGCGCGGCAGCTCAGCCATTCAGTACGAGAGTGACATCGGTATTGTGCTAAACAACAAGTACAATATCGTCAGCCGCGAGCACCTCATTTACAATCTCTCCGATGCCGAGACGATGCGCAGCTGGCTGGTGCTGAGCTTGGAGAAGAACCGTGCTGGGCGCCACGCGGTCGACATGGAGTTCGCCTTCGACGCTGCCCACTTCCGCCTCGTGCCCCAAGGTGACTTCGTCCGCGAACGGCTGATCGACGGCAAGGCCGTCATTGAGTGATACGACACATTTCAACAGGAAAGCTGAGGCGGGTATGAGAGACAGGCGGTCGGGCGAGCGCTGTATCGACTGGTGGCGGCGCAGCGAGCAGGGCTCTAACCTCGTTG
>PWVB01000246.1 GCA_003562365.1 Anaerolineae bacterium | reverse complement strand
GCACAGAGAATCCAGGTCAGGACTTGCTTTCTAGGGGCTTTTGTGGCGGGATTCATATGGAATCGCCTTTTTTGGTAGGTAGGTTTTGTCACCTATACTTTGCCACAAAACGGCGATTCCACCACTTTTGTTCGCTTTTGTTCCCTTCTATTCAACTGACAGGGTGCGAAATATAGGCTTAGGATTGCTGTTGTACCCATAGCTCCTGAAGCTCGCGGTTGACGGGCACGTCCTCGAGGAAGCTCCGTCGGGTAGCTTGATCCTCGATCAACGCGGCACGCTTCATCAGCAGCTTATAGTCTGCCTCAGGCACCTCCCGTGACCGGGGATCTTCGTTTGCCTTTAGCGTCTGGTAACTGACCATATAGACGTAGTGCGGTTCCCGGCAGCCGATGAGATCCGGATGCGTCTCTATGTGTTCCAGGATGGCCTCCGCCTCCGACAAGGCGTCCGACGGTCTGCGCTCCATAAGGAGAAGGCGCGCCAGCCCGGCCACCGCCTCTGCAGCCTGGCTCATCCTGGGGTATTCCCGATCGTGATGGTCGCGGTGGAGATAGATGGGTGACGTTCTGCGACAATATGTGTGTCCGCGAGGCATATCAGGATAAGCTAGAGGATGCTGAACAGATTCGATTGGTGAAAGCGGTGCTGAAGCCCATAAGAAAAGCCCGTTTGGCCCGGCTTTTGGCCTTCATCAGAAAGTGGACCGAACGCGCCCCTCTGCTGCAACATCATCAAAAGGTCTAGAGCTGCTCTCCAATCGAACCCAAAGGGTGTCGGTCGAAAAGGTGCCCGTGTTCGCCGATTTTAGCGAACTACGTTCAATACGGGTACGGTATTCAGACCGCGCGAGTTGGGCCGTCCGGCGTAGCAGGCTGCTGATGGCGACTTGGCTGTTGTGCAATAGTCTTGGTCTCGCCGGTTCCGGCGAGACCAGGATCCACCTCTTCACCACGGCTAAGGCCTGTCTCGACACTCTATCATCTGACTCAACAAGCGCGAATCAGTCGTGCGGGGAGCTGATTGCCTCTCAGCGGCTCTTGAAAGGATACACGGGCTCGAAGCCAATGAGCTCGCGAATCTTCTCTATGCTTACCAGTGACTGCGTGCCGGTCACCGGTTTCTTCCAGGTTGTCACGTCAGGGAAGAAGGCTTCCGCCAGCTCTCGCGAGGGAAGCCCTATGAAGTTATCTGCCTGGGTGACGTAGACGGGGTGGCTGCCTGCATAATCGGCCAGGAGCCCCTTCTCCGCAGCCTGCGCCGCATCGCGGACGTCCAGGCAGGTCCAGAAGTTGCTGCGCCCGAGCATAATGTGGGCATCGGGGAAACTCCAGTCGAAGGCCTTTTCCCACTCCCGACCGCGGGCGCGACGCTTGAAGTCCGCGATGATTTCGGCGATGCGGGCCTGGCGCTCTTGCTCAGGCAGGGACATGACTGCTGCAGTCTGCTGACGAGCTCCTTCGACGAAGTCCAGCAGCATTGATGGCTCATCAGTATTCAGGTCGTAGATGGCGGGATACCGCAGGAAGAGGCTGCTGAGACCCTCCCGCCGCCAGAAATAGCCGCCTATTTCCTCAATTGTTCGCTTGGAGAAGGAGTAAGGGTCAGTGGTGTAGGTCGGATGCTGCTCGTCGATGGGGAAATAGCGGATTTGATCTTCGGGGAAGACAACGCCGAAGTTGTAGCCCAACGCATTGATTGATCCGGCACAGACAATGCGGCGGATCTCGGCGTCCCCCCGCTTGTTGGCGTCGATCGCCGCCTGGAAGACGTTGAAGGTGCCTCCATCGTTAACCTGGAAAATCCGCTGGGGCGGCGCCATGCTGGGATGGGGAAAGGCCGCCAGGTGGACCACACCCTGCATGTCCTGCATATGATCGGACAGTGAGGCGAAATCGGTGATGTCGCCCTCACGGCACTCCGCGCCGGGGATGGGTTCGTCGACGCTCAGATCCAGCACCCGCACCGTATGGCCGTGACCCATAAGCCACTCTACCGTCGGTCGTCCAACTGCGCCCATCCCACCCGTAACTAGGATTCGCATACTGACTCCTTTCGCTTGTCCATCATCATCCTGGGGTCACAGCAAACCGCCGCCGTGACCGTCATCCTACAAGTCATAAATATCCCCGCTCCTGAACCTAGCCCACGCCGTCTCAAACCAGGCGTCAGGATGGGGGAGGGGCCGGCGATCGACCCAAGCGCACGTCACCGAACCATCCGGCGTCGCCGTGGTCTCCAGCACCTGCTCTCGATAGGTGGCGTCCTCTTCCACGATACGCCAGCTCTCATCGAGTTGCTCGTGAATCTTCACGCCGTCAGGATCAAGGGCGATGGATGATCCACGACTGCCCGTCCCGCTCTCCAGAGCGTACTTGATAGCTTCCAGGTAGACGGCGTGGGCAAAGCAGAGCTGCCGGTTGCGCAGGCTCTCCCCGATATTCTGAGGGTCGCCACGGGCGCTGAGCCGCTCCCACTGTTTCCAGGCCTCAGACACCGCTTCGCGGAGCGCGGCCAGCGAGCGGATGTGCGCCCCAGCTCTCGACATTCGAGCCTGAAACTCGGCGCGCTCGGCCTCCCACGGTCGGCTCGGGTTAGTCCCTGTGGTTGCCCGCCACCGGAGGAGCGTGCTAACAGCTTCCTTGGCGGCTTTACGGCTTTCGTCCTCAGAAACTGTCCAGTCCTGATAGCGGTTGCCGATATATTCAGCTGCTCTGAACCCGGCGACCTGACCTGAGTTGAGGGCCGAGCCGCCAGGACGGTACACGCCGTGGGAGCCGTTGACCTCCCCGATCGGGAATAGATGCTTCAAATTTAGCGATTCCCACCAGTGGTTGCCGGCAAGGCCCCCGTTATTGTGCTGCGCGCAGACGGCAACCTCCAGCGGCTCGCTGCGGATATCGATGCCGTGGTCGAGGTAGAGCTCGATGGCGCTGGGGTTCATCTTCTCCAATCGTGCAATCGGTGTCGCCAGCAGCGCCTCCGAGCGCGTTAGATAGGTGTGGGCCTCATCGCTGAGATCCACAAAGGCGAAGCCGTCAGGATTCTGCCTAAAGTCGAGAAAGACGCGGCGACCCTTGAGAACGGTCTCGATATAGACCAGAATATCGACGATTGACGAGCCGCCCTGGACCTTGCGCCAATCGAAGGGCCACTGGTAGCCTTTGAGGAAGACCATTGAAGCCATGTCGCCGACGCTGTCGAAATAGGGGCGCATGAACTCCTGGGGATCGCTGCTCCCGTCTGCTGCCGTGCTCACGAATTTGGGTACGACCTGCATGTAGGTGCCCGAGACGTTCCAGCGGAACTGCGTCGAGGCTAGGCCGTATTGGGATTCAGGCAGGCTTTGAGCCTTGGCGCCAGCCATCAACGCCAGACCGATGGCGCCTGTGTGGACCTCAGGGTAGACACTGGTCCTGTAGAGTCCTCCGGGCCCGCCGACGGCGAAGACGACGTTCTCCGCTGCATAGCCCTCAATATCCCCCTCGGCGTCCAGCGCGATGGCACCGAAGGCTCGGAGGTCATCATCATCTTCCATTGTCAGCAATTGGACAACGTTACGTCCCTCGTGGACTGGGATGCGGCGTTGCTGTACCTCCCGGATCAATGCCCGGCACATCTCTCGGGAAGTGTATGGTCCAATGGATGTGGCCCGCTGGCGCGGGTCGTGGTCGGTCTTGTAGCCGACGAACTGTCCGTACGGATCGCGCGGGAAAGGAACGCCGAGATTGACGAGATGAAGAAATGCGCGTGCTGAGAGGCTGGCCTCGACCAGCGCCAAGTCGCCGTGCATCGATCCGCCCTCAAAATAGGTCTCGGCCATGATCTCGGGTGCGTCGGTCTCGGCACCGCAGAGCGACAGCTTATAGTAGGTCTGTTTGTCGCTGCCGGTGTTGATCGAGGTGCCCATCTGCAGCCCTTCGCTTACGATGAGCACGTCCTCGATACCGTTGGCCCGGAGCTGCAAAGCGGCGTTAAGCCCGGCGGCCCCGCTGCCAATGACAAGCGTGTGAACCCAGGTGAGAGGGAGGGTGTGGTCGGCGATGGTCAAAGTCTCTGTGTGCATATGGGCGCTCCTTTTCAAGCGTTCGCGCTGCCTGCTTTCATCGTGAGTCTCAATGTGAGTTTACCCCTGACGCGGAAGTTGTCACGTGACTCACGCGCTGAGATATCGGAACGGTTTGTGCGACGCCGGCATGTACGCAAGCTGTCTGCCTGAGTTTGGCGCAGCCTTCTGACTGCATCAGAACCCGATATGGGACTGCAGAGCTAGCTTTGCTGGTTCTCTGGGACTTTGCCGGAAAAGCCCATATCTAGGGAGTTGGAGAGGCGAACCGGCTATAGCCCTCCAAATCCAAGGACAAGCGTTGTAGAAGGCTTTCGACGCGAAGGGCACCGTAACAGCTGCATTTGAGGGTTTTGAGTCGATTATTGAGGCCCTCAACAAAGTCACTGTTGCGCCGATCGCGGAAATAGTATGTGCATAGGCTTGGCAATCCGTCGCACCCGGCGGGCGGGGCGCGCGTGCCAGACTGAGCGCGCTACGCGGTGGGACAGGCGCCATCCCATCCTGTATGCACGCCCCCACGGCTGCGTTGACACACAAGGATAAAGCAGCTATGCTGTTAACCATGATGAACCAACCCCGCCGCCGGTTTGCGAAGTGGCTTCCGGCCATCTTCGGCGCTGTGATCGTCGTCGCCCTCCTCTGGGGGCTCCGATGGGCGACGTATGCCAGGCCACCGCTGCCGGAGGCCCTCGCAGCGCTCCAAAGCGATGAGCAGGTCCAGGTCACGGATGCGCCCTGGTTGACGTTTGCGCCCAGACAAAGCGCGCCCACCACAGGTTTTGTCTTCTATCCCGGGGGCCGGGTCGATCCGCGCGGGTACGCTACCTTGATGCGCGAGATCGCATCAAATGGCTATTGGGTGGTCGTCCCACAGATGCCGCTCAATATGGCGGTCTTCAATCCGAATATCGCCGGCGAGATTATGGCGACCTATCCAGAGATAGATCGTTGGGTCATCGGGGGACATTCGGTCGGCGGCGCGATGGCGGCCCAGCACACGGCCAGACACCCGGACGGTGTTGCAGGATTGGCAATCTGGGCGTCCTACCCGCCCAATAGCGCGGATCTCTCCGATCTCGATATCCCGGTGGTTTCGATCTACGGAAGCCGCGAGCTACGGGTGAACGATACCAGCGTGGGAGAACGCCAACACCTGCTGCCCGATGATACGCGCTACGTCCGCGTCGAGGGCGGCGACCATCACCAGTTTGGTTCCTACGAGATCGAACCTGAAGATCACCTGGCGACCATCAGCCGGGCATCGCAACACGCGCAAATTATCGCCGCAACCCTGCCCATACTCGAGGCGGCTTCAAGATAACACCACCTCTATCCGACGCGTGCGACGAACGTCGCGCCGCTGCGCTTTGCGGCGCTGCTGAACACGACCGCTGTCCGGCAATTTGCAGCACGATCAGGTTTCAGGATCAGATTCACAGAGGCTGACATCCTCTCCCCCTTTCAAAGGGGAGGTTCCTACAAGGAACCGGAGGTTGCGGTTTGCTGATACAAAGAATCTGTATCAACAGGGAGCGCATCGGGCCGGGGGACCACTTCCCCAGTCTGGTCTTGTGACCGAGCCGTGTCAGGCGGCTCTTGTGCCAGAGCGTGTAGCCCTAGCGCAGCGATGTTGCGAGCGGCGTCTAGATCGGCATTCAGCTGATAGCCGCAGCTCACACATCGAAAATGAGAGTGATCGGGACGATTGGAACGGGGGTAGCTCCACAGTTAACCGTGGTGAGTCAAAACTCCCCCACTGCGGGGTGGTTTTGATCCGAATGTGGGTATAGATTCCCCACTTTCGCGCCAAAAAGGCGCCTTCTAAAGAGTGTAGCCAACCACTTTTGGGGCGACCACGGTTCCCTGTGGTCCTACCGGAACGGGACCTATGACCGCATCGAGAACAAGTCTTGGACGTGCCACGAGGATCGAAAAAAACAACCAGACCCCCCGCTTTCTCGGCTTAATATTCGACAAAGTCTACCCGTTGCCGGAAGGGCCACGAGCCCATCATGCGGTTAAAGCGCTGGCTGCCCCGCGTGCGAGAGCGAATGCCG
>PWVB01000021.1 GCA_003562365.1 Anaerolineae bacterium | reverse complement strand
TGCTTTAGCCAGCGCCACAGCTTCTCAATCGGACTCGTCCAAGGCGCATACGTGGGCAGTTGCACTAACTCGATGGGCAAAGCCAAGTGCCGTGCTCGCGGACTCGGCTCAGTAGACCCGTTGGAAGGCCGGTGAAGGGGCCAGCTCAACTCCTGCGGACGCAAAGCAGCCAGTACATCGGGATGAAAGTGGATGGGCCAATTATCCTGCACGACATAGTGTTATCGGCCACTTTCTTTGCTCAGAATAGCGACAATGTGGGCCAGATTGGATGGGGAGCTGAGCCAAGGGAAAGAGAAGGGGACACTTCAGGGTACGGTCATTTACAGCGATTGTTGTCTCCAAAAACCCCGCTATAATACCCACGCACCGATGCTTCATCGCAGGAGGAGAGAAAGATGCAGAAACGTGCCGATTTACCCAAGGTGGACCACTCGGCCATCCGGGTCGGGCAGGGGTCGATTGTCCTGACGCTGCTGATCGCCTTCATCCTAGATCTCTGGCCGCTGGTGGCGGCGGTTGCGGTGATCAACCTGCTGGGCGCCTTTGTGCCGTCGCTGTCGTTGTGGCGGCTGCTCTACCAGCAGGTGCTCAAACCCAGCGGACTGATCAAACCTCATGTGATTCCGGACCATCCCGAGCCCCATCGCTTCGCGCAGGGCTTTGGCGGCGTCCTGTTGGTGCTCGGAGCCCTGCTGCTGGCCCTGGGCTTCGCGGTGGGCGGCTGGATCCCCGTCTGGATTGTGATCCTGCTGGCAACGCTGAACCTGGTGGTGGGCTTCTGCCTGGGCTGCTTCACCTACTATCAGCTCAACCGCTTGGGGGTGCCGGGCTTTGATCGCAGCCCCGTCGAAAGGGGGCGTTGATGTGGCAGCGGTTGCTCATCGCTGCGGGACTGTTGGCGCTGACGGGGCTTATGCTGCTGATCGTTCATCGTTACCAGCGGTGGCGGGCTGGCGTGGCCATCCGCAGAGAACACGAGACCGGTGAGTGCGAAACGGACGGTGCAACAGACGTCCGTCCGCGAGTGCTCTACTTCCGCAGTGACACCTGCACTACTTGTGAGGCGCAGAGCCGGCTCTTCGAACAGCTTGATCCCCCGATGCGCCAGATCATCGAGCGGATCGACGTCGATCGTGAGCCGGCGCGGGCCAGTGCCTACAACGTCCTGACGCTGCCCACCATTATGGTCATTGATGCCGAGGGTGAAGTCAGACACGTCAACTACGGCGTCGTCTCGCCTGCCAAGCTGCGCAGCCAGGTTGCGGAGGCCCAGCGAGTCTGAATCGCGGTTCACGCTCGGTGACTGGGCGCACAAACAAGTCCACTGTATCAACCTCCTGGAGGCAGAAGATATGACGTGTGTCCGTATTGCGATGGCGCAGATCAACCCCACGGTGGGCGACATCGAGGGCAACGTCCGCAAGATCGAGGACGGTTTGAGCCAAGCGCGGGAGCTGGGCGTCGATCTGGTGCTTTTTCCGGAGCTGGCGGTCACCGGCTATCCTCCTGAGGATCTGCTGCTGCGTCCTGCCTTTCTGGAGGCTAACCTGGCGGCGGTGCGGTCGCTGGCAGCGGCGACGCAGGGATTGACCGCGGTGGTCGGATTTGCCGACGTCGCCGCCGACGTCCGCAACGGTGCGGCGATCTTCCACGACGGCCGCTGGGTCCACACCTATCACAAACACTATCTGCCTAACTACAGCGTCTTCGATGAGGAGCGCTACTTTCTCGGCGGCGACCGTATCCATGTCCTGCGCCGCGGCGACCTTGCCTTCGGCGTCAGCATCTGTGAGGACATCTGGGTACCGTCGGGGCCGCCGGAGATCCAGGCGCTGGAGGGGCGCGCTCGGCTCCTGGTTAACATTTCCGCCTCCCCCTACCATGCCGGCAAAGGGCAGGCGCGGGAGCAGATGCTCTGCACCCGCGCAGCCGATAACGCCGCTGCAGTTGCCTTCTGCAACCTCGTCGGCGGACAGGACGAGTTGGTCTTCGACGGCGGCAGCGTCATCGTGAACGAGCGCGGCGAAGTCATCGCCCGGGGTGCTCAGTTCGTCGAGGACTTCGTTGTCGCCGACATCGACACGGCAGCCGTCTTCCGCCGCCGGCTGCACGATCCCCGCCGCCGCAAAGCGGTGTCCCACACGCTGCCGGTCGTGGACCTGCCCCTGCCCGTGGGCGGGCCGCCACCGCCCGAGCTATCGGATCACTTGATCGCGCCCTTGCCGAGGCTTGCGGAGATCTACAGCGCGCTGGTACTGGGGACGCGGGACTACGTGCGCAAAAACGGCTTTGAGCAGGTAGTGATCGGCCTCTCCGGGGGTATCGACTCCAGTCTCGTCGCCTGCATCGCCGCCGATGCGCTGGGCGCTGGCAACGTCACCGGTGTCTCGATGCCTTCCCGTTATACGGCCGACATGAGCAATGCCGACGCTGCCGCGCTGGCCGAGGGCCTCGGCATTGGCTATATGGTGCTGCCCATCGAGCCGGTCTTTGCAGCCTACCTGGAAGTGCTCTCAGAGCCCTTCGCCGACGAGGAACCCGACGTGACGGAGGAGAATATCCAGGCGCGCATCCGCGGCAACTACCTGATGGCGCTTTCCAACAAGTTCGGCTGGATGGTGCTGACCACCGGCAATAAAAGCGAGATGAGCGTGGGCTACGCCACACTGTACGGCGACATGGCCGGTGGCTATGCGGTGATCAAGGATGTCCTTAAGGGCCTGGTCTACGATCTGGCTCGCTGGCGCAACGCGCAGGGTACCGCGCCGGTGATTCCCGAGCGCGTCCTCACCCGCCCGCCCTCTGCCGAACTGCGGCCCGACCAGCGGGACTCTGACGCGCTGCCGCCTTACGACCTGCTGGACGCCGTGCTGCAGGCCTACGTCGAGGAGGATCAGTCGCCCGAGGAGATCGTCGCGGCTCTGGACGTCCCGGAGTCGGTGGTGCGGCGTGTTGTGGGTATGGTCGACGGCGCCGAGTATAAACGCCGCCAGGCGCCGCCCGGCGTCCGGATCACGGTGCGCGCCTTCGGCAAGGACCGTCGGCTACCCATCACCCAGCGCTTCAAGCCCCGCGGCTGACCTCTGGGAAGGCGGACCCCGTCTCGATGCCCTCCGGGATCCGCGATGCGCACGGCACGCCCACCTGACAGAGGCCGCAGCCGTATCCCTCGAAGCCGTAGGTCGCCTCGACGTAGCGGCGCGTCCGATCCAGGTGGGCCCGGCACACGACCTTGTCGTGCCCCGCTGCGGAGATCGCGCTGACCGGGCACTGCCCGATGCAGTCGCCGCACGTTCCGTTGGCGTAATAGAGGCAGTAGGCGTGATGATCGGTGTAGGGCCGCGGCGTCGGTGGCAGATCGATCTGCGCCACCACCGAGCCCACCCGCATCGCCTTTCCCCTCGGCGTGATCAACCCGTCGCAGAGCCCGAAGGTGCCCAGCCCGGCGGCGTAGGCCGCGTGGCGCTCCGACCAGGTGGAGGCGTAGACGTAGGTCTCAGAGTCCTTCACCGACCACGCCGGCAGCGCCATTGGCGCGACCGCCGGGCAGCCCGCCTCCGTGAGCCGCACCACCAGCTGATCTCGCAGCCAGCGGTTGAACTGCTCGCCGTAGATGCGGGAGCGGGCCCAGCGCTCTGACGGGTAGACCGTCTCGGCGCGCTGATCCCGCCGGGTGGCCGTCGTCTGGGGCAGCACCCAGGCGATGACGGTCAGAGCCCCGGGGTCGGCGGTCTCATCGGGAAAGCCCTGCTCAAAGGCCTCCGCCGGCGTCCAGTGAAAGGGCCCGACCACGCGCTTGTACTGCGCAAAGAGCGGATCTGCTCCGCCGGCGAATCCCACCAGTGGCGGATCCCACGCGCGTTCCGGCTCGGCCGACTGCAGGTCGTTCTGCGGGGCCTCCCAGAGTTCTTGAATCAGGGTGGTCACCCATTCGCTTGACTTGCTGCTCTGTGTCTGTGCCTGTGCCTGTGTCACAATCCGGCGCTCCTTTACTCGGGTGTACGGTTGGTCCGGCGCTGCGCCATCCAAGCAGTGTGGTCGGCCGGGAGGAGGAGAGCCTCGGCCTCCGGTCGGGGCAGCAGGGCGAGGGCGTCGGTGGGGCAGACCTGTGCGCAGACGCCGCAGCCCACGCAGCGAACCGGGTCCACACGGGCCAGGTCCTCTACCACACTGAGGGCCCCGAACTGGCAGCGCGCGATGCAGGCGCCGCAGCCGACACAGGCCGCCGCGTCCACGGCGGCGCGGAAACTTGAGTGGGCGATGGCCGTCGGGATGTCGAACTCCGCTACCCCGCGGAGGATCCCACAGCAGCAGGTGCAGCAGTTGCAGATGTAGAAGTGGCCTTCGCGGTAGTTGCCCACGGTGTGGACCAGCCCGGCCGCCTCAGCCTCGTACAGGATCTGGAGGGCCTCGTTCTTGGGAATCACCCGCGCCGCCGGGTCGTCATCAAAGGCGCCGCTTACCGGCGCGAAGCTCAGGCAGCTCTCCAGCGGGTAGTCGCAGTCCTGACCGACCATGGCCTGCTGCTTGCGGCAGATGCAGTCGCGCACGGCCCAGGCCTGGGCTTCAGATAGCAGCGCCGCTGCCTCGTCGTGCGGCGCAATCTGCAGCTCAAAGGCAACGGCCTCCCCGACGGGGATCACGCGGTGGAAGGCGGGCTCGGCGCGCAGCAGGGCTCCGTCCGACTCGCGGAAGTAGCGCTCTGTCAGCGCCGCCAGCTCGGCGTCCATACGCGGTAGCTGCAGTTCATAGAAGCCGACGATAAAGGGCAACAGGCCGAAACGCGAGCGCGTCTTGCCGCGCCGCCAGCGGATCAACCCCTTTCTGGCCATCGCCTCCAGCCGCTGGACCGCCACGTCGGGATCTACGCTGGCCCGTGCGGCGATCCTATCGGGAGAATCGTGCCCCGGCGTCATCACGGCGGCCAAGGCGGCCTCCTCGGGCGTGAAGAGCTTGGCCAGTAGGGCCAGTTCCACGCCGCTCTCCGTCGGCGGGAACCCGTGGGGCAGCGCATCCAGTGTTTGGGCCAGCGCGCGGTAGACGGCCTCCTCGGTCATAGAATCTCCCTGTGGGGCAATGCAGTAGGTTGTTGTGCCGACACTGCTCCCAGCATAGCAGCGAAGCCCCATTTGGCAAGCCCTCCGAGCGCTCCGAGACGCTTTGTCGTGGAGGCGCTTGCTGCCGTGACGATCCCGCGGCCTCACCCGTGCCTGCTCCGTATACTGATCTTGACATAACTACTCAAAAACCTCCAATCTGGAAGGCTGGAGGTGTGTATACCGAACGAGAACGTAACGAGATACCGAGGTCACTTCGTGACCACTGGGAGTGGCGGCGCTCATAAAAGGCCGCCCAGGATAGTTATCAAGATTGCCCAGCCCACTCGAAACAAGCGTTTCTGGTTTGAGTCGCTGGCGCAAGCGTTCTCCGCTGCGGTGTAACTCTGTCTTGATGAGGCTCAGAACCTGCGCACTAGCAGCCGAGCCAAGATTCACAAGGCTAGCTACTATCGCGTTCGCGAGTCTTTCGGGTTGCCTTCGGACCCTGCGCGTATGGCGGTCAACGCTTGTGTTTCGCTTGGGCGTTCCTACTACGGACTTGGTGAAGTTCAAAAGCACACCTCCTTTCCAAAAGCGAATGGCGCTCAAGGGATCGGCCAGAGTGTAGCATCGTATGCCATAACCGAGAACAACGGGCGCTGGTTCTTGCGCTGCTCCATCGGTAAGCGTGGTAGCTGCATCTGGCTTCCACTGTGCGTTCCCGCCAAATGGCGCGAGCGTATGGATTTCATCTACGGTGACCCCCAGCTGTTTGAACGCCATGGCGACTGGTATGTGATGCTGCCGCTGCGCATTGAATCCGACATACCGACCGTCTGTGACGGAGAACCTACGTTCTTGATGCGGGCGACAAGACCGGTTTGGGGCTGGGAGGAGAAGACGGAATTCGACGGCGGCTTGGGATACGGCCCCGCGCTCAGAAAAGGGAAGAGGGCGTGGGCGGTGCTGGAGTCCAGGGTGGCGATGGGGGCGGGATGAAGGACGCGGTAGTACGCTCCTGACGGGTGACGGGAGGGGGCGACGGCACAAGCGCCGGTGGTCTTGAGCTCGCAGCCCCCAGCGGCCGCTGAGGGG
>PWVB01000151.1 GCA_003562365.1 Anaerolineae bacterium | reverse complement strand
GCCCACCGATCGGATGTGAGGCAGCCCGCGCCAGCTGTTCGATTCCGGTCTGAAGGGCCTCGTCGCGAAGGCGCTTAGCGACAGATAACCAGATTTCCTGACTAAAGAATACAGTATCTTCGTTGCGGGATCAGCTATCGGTCTCCGGTGGCCTTCGAACGAGCGCATTATCAGCAGCCATGCATTGTGTAGTGTCCACCCAAACGGGAGAACCTATATACATTCACGGGTAGGCTTTGACATCGCCGCCTACGTCGTTTACACTGGGATCAGCACTGCGCTGAACAAAGTGCGAGATATTCCCCGAAGAAGATTTTAGCGAAAAACAAGATGGAGGCGTGTCAGCTGAGGTAATATCCTCTCATATCAGACTCATCCACTTACCGTGCAGTCGCTGCCGCCAAAGCAAGGAGCGCGCACTACGTGTTTATACGTTGGCCGACGCTAATGACAAAGCCGAGTTGGGAGGCACTTAGTGCTACAGGGAGGCTTTGACCCAGATCATCATCCAGAGCAGAGAGCAACGAAGTCGAAGGGTCTTGCTGTCCGAGGCAGAAGAAGTGTCTCGATTCGGCGTCGCTCTCCTCGACCTTGTCGTCCGACCTTGCTTCGCTCAGCAGTGCTCGGAACAGGCAAGGAGAGGTTCTTCGACTTCGTCCTTCGGCGTCGTTCAGCACCAAATCAGGCTAGAGACAGGACAGCCCGCTGCTACGAGCATCAACAGTCGCTGTTTTCAGGTGGAGCATTGAGTCCCACCCGAGTATTCGCTACCGGTGTGTATAATCTTTCGATAGTCAGACCAGCCAATAAGGAATTCTCGCAAGCCGTTAGCCCATCCACGCTTGAAGAGCATCACGTGAGAACGCTTCAACATAATGCATTTTGTCCGTGGTTTTCGAGTTAATCTGGACAGTTCATGGTCTATTCAACGAGGAGCGAATCATGAAACAGCGTAATCGGTGGTTACACTGGAGTTTGGTTTTCTTCCTGATATGGGGGATCATTCCCCTAACTGCCCCCGGCGTAGCCCACGCCGACACATCACTGACCGCAGGAGATCCTGTGTCTCTTCCTACTTTGTCGGCGGAACGCAGTGCAGAGCTCGCGCCTGATGCGCCCCCGACGCTCTCACCGGAAGAGGCTGAAATGCGGACAGCGCTGGAGGCATTGGAGGCATTGGAGCGGGCTCGACACCAAGGCCCGGAAGCGGTGCTCGCGCTGGCCCAGACATTGCGCGGCGCGGCGCTCGACGCGGCGATGCCCGAAATCCTTACGGCACACCGACAGATGGTAATGGCCGCACCGCCGCCCCCGGCGACGGCCCCGATGAGCCTGGCTGAGGAAGCAGCCATCCTGCAAGCGCAGGCCGAGCTCGATGCCGCCAGCCGCGCCAGAGCGCTGGCGTTCCGAGACGACCCTGCCGAGAACAACGCCCCTGATTCCCCAGCACCGCCACAACCCGCGCCGTCCTCGGCGCTAGCGGCGGATCGCACCGTGGGCGCCGGTTGCACCTACGCGACAATAGGCGCCGCTGTCGCCGCCAGCGATCCAGGCGACCGGCTCCTGATCGAGGGCGGGGTCACGTTTGACGAGAACCTTAGCATCCCCATCACACTAACGCTGCAAGGCGGCTATGGCGGCTGCGCCAGCGGTTCGACGGCCCGCACAACGATTGACGGCAACGCCAGCAACCCGGTCATCATCGTGGGGCGGGCGATCCCTGTCAGCCTACTAAATCTGAATCTCACCAACGGCAGCACCGGCTTGGAAGGTGGTGGCATTCGCTTCGCGAGGGGCGCAGGAACCGGCACGCTGAACCTGACCAACGTCCACATCTACGGCAACATCGCCCAATGGGGCGGCGGCCTGTGGACCGGCCCGGATGCCGAGGTGACGGGAGAGAACGTCCACATCTATGACAACACGGCGACGGCCTTCGGGGGCGGCGTGCGGCTCTTTGGCGCGCGGGCCACATTCGAGAACAGTTATATTCACAACAACGTTGCCCCAAGGGGCGGGGGCGTGCACGGTACGCGGGAAGATGGCTTTATGCCACGACTGAATCTGCCTGCCAGCACCGACATCTACGACAACGAAGCGCTCACCGAGGACGGCTTCGGCGGGGGGGTCTACCTCCGCGAAGGGACGGTCTCGCTGGCCGAGGGCTCCGACATCCACAGCAACAACGCCATCGTCGGCGGGGGGGCCTATCTGATCACCAGTACCTTGACCATCGCGGGCGACGCCTCCGCAATCATGCTCAACACCGCCACCGGCAACGGCGGCGGCGTGTTTGCCCTGGGCAGCACGGTCAACGTGCGTGACAGCGCGCAGTTGTATAATAACTCGGCGCAAACCGGCGGCGGCGCTTACCTGGACAACAGCTCGCTGAGCGGCGACAAGGCGCTGATTCACCACAACACAGCCGACTGGCGCGGTGGCGGCATCTATGCCACCAATGGCTCCACATTGGATATGGATTTGGGACTGTATCCTTGCATCGGCCCGCGCTGCAGTCAATTGAGCCACAATACGGCAGAGTTCTACTATGGAGGCGGCGTCTACGTCGGTAACAACAGCATCGCCGATCTGCGCAACACGTTCGTTGAGAACAACACCGCCACTTTTGGCGGTGGCGTGTTTGCATATGACAACAGCACCGTCTACGCCTACAACAGCCTCTTCGCGGGCAACAACGCCACCAGCGGGACCGGCGACGCCATCCGACTAAACCTCAACGTCACGATGGTCGGCGCGGGCAACACGCTGGCCTATAACGACGCCGCGGGCGCGACCACCGGTCAGGCGCTTGGCATGACCGGTGGATCCAGTCTGTCGCTGCACTGCTCGGTCATCTGGGGCCATGCCAACAGCATCAACGAGGCGGGCCACAATGTGACCTATTCCAACATCCAGGGTGGGTACGCCGGTACAGGCAACTTGAACGTAGACCCGCTGTTCGTCGCTCCCGGCAGCCTCGATTTTCACCTGCAAGCCGACAGCCCCGTCATTGATCGCTGCACCTACTTCAGCGGGATGGATACCGATTTCGACAACGAACCCCGCCCGACTGTTGTCGTCCGCCCGGCCACGCCCTACGACATGGGCGCGGACGAGTTCAGCACGCCGAGGGTGGGCATCAACGGCGATGGCTGTGCCTACGGCACACTGACCCAGGCCATCGCGGCAGCACAGGATGGGGACACACTCCAGGTAGCAGCAGGTCAGTACTTCGAAGCGGTGGATATCATCGACAAGGACCTCACCATTGTCGGTAGCTATGAGAGCGACTGCATCACCTCCGGCCCCGGGACGACCATCCTGGATGCCTCGTATAATTCGGGCAGTGCTGTCAATATCCGCAACAACGCGGTGACGCTGCGCAACCTGCGAATTACCGGCGGCAACGCCATCGGCGGCGGGGTAGATGTTGACGCGAGTCTTGATAGTTACAGTCAGGCCACGTTGGACAATGTCCACGTCACCGGGAACACCGGCACGTATGGCGCCGGGCTGTACGTCGGATCAAGATCCGTCGTGGCCCTCACCAACGGCACGCGGATCGAGAACAACACCGCCATTATCCACGGCGGTGGGGCGCGGGTGTGGGGCCGGCTAGTGGTGGACAGCTGGCTGGGTGGCATCACCGATAACTCCGCTCCCCATGGCGGCGGTGTCTCTCTACCGGGCGGCATACTGGAAATGCGCCCCGGTCACGTCAGGGATAACCGCGCCACTGCGGCGACCGGACGCGGCGGCGGCATCCACGTCTTAGACGGCGGCGTGATCACGGCAACCGAGTCCTCGAACGTCTTCGGCAACACCGCGTATGACGGGGCCGGCATCTACGCCGATGACGCGCGGGTCCATTTGAGCGTCCTAGTCCACGGCAATACCGCGGACAATCACGGCGGCGGCATCTATCTGAGCAATGGCAGCCGCCTGAGCGCGAATCAGACGCATATCGGTTACCCCACAGTGTCCGGACTCAACCAAGCAGCGACTGGTGGCGGCGTCTATGCGCGCGACAGTGTAATTGAGTTCAACGGCTACTTCTACAACAACCACGCCGAGACGCAGGGTGGCGGCATATTCGCCGAATCCAGCGCCATAACGTTGACGAATACTCACGTGGGCGGCACGGACGCCCACGAGGCCAACCACGTCACCGCTCAGCTATTCGGCGCGGGCCTATACTTCTCAGCGACCCAGGCACGGCTCTCTAACACCGTTGTCGCCAGCAATACCTTCTCCAGCGGTGCTGGCTGGGGCGGCGGCATCGCAGCATGGAATGGCAGTGGGGTGACGCTAACCCATGGCAGCCGCGTCGAGCATCACCACGCACCCAACGTGGGCGCGTATGGCGGGGCCGGCGCGGGTGTGCTAGTTCACGACAGCACGGTGACGCTGGACAACAGCCAAGTGCTCTCCAACACAGCGGATGTCAGCGGAGGCGGCATCTACATGGTTGAGGCCAGCACCCTCAACGTGCTCAACGGCTCGGTCATCGCCAACAACTATGCCGTCAATGAGGTTGGTGGCGGCATCGCGGCAGTGGGAACACCGGAGATCAACATCTCCCGTACCACTATGCGCGACAATAGCGCCGCAACCGCCGGTGGCGCCATCTATCTGAACGAGGGCGCGCTGAATGTAGCGCACGCCTATCTGTATGGTAACAATGCCGACCGCGGCGGCGCCATCTACCAAACGGGAGTGGCGACGGTAGCTGAAGTATCTAACAGCCTGATCCATAGCAACACATCCAATGGCGGATTGGGCGCCGGTATCCGCACCGAAGGTGGTACGTTTGCCGTGAACCACGTCACGCTGGCAAACAACGTTAGCGGGGCAGGGTATTCACAGTCCAACACCGATGGCTATGTGACGAACAGCATCGCCTGGGGTAACGAGATGGGCGGCTTCCAGATCACTAGCGGGCCGATCAATGCAGACTGCAACATCGACCAGAGCGACAACGTTGGATCGAACGTAGATCCGCTGTTTGTGGCCCCTGGTGCGGGCGAAGACTATCGATTGCGCAGTGGCTCGCCGGCGATTGACGCCTGCGCCACCGGCCTCTCACCCGATTTAGACGGCGTCTCTCGACCCCACGGCGACACCTACGATATGGGTGCGTACGAGTATGCGCTCGGGATAGCGTTTGCTCCCGACCGCTCGGGGACCGGTCCCTCCCCCGGCACGGTGACCTACACGCACACCCTTACCAACACTGGCGCTGTGCGCGACACCTACATGCTCTCGGCCAATTCCAACAATGGCTGGAGCGCGACGGTCGCTCCGACCACACAGATCACGCTGGACGGGGGACAGAGTGCATCCGTCACGGTCAGCCTGAGCATCCCGGCTGATGTAGCGAGCGGTACGGTGGACGCTCTCACCGTCACCGCAACCTCTGGCACTGATCCAAGTTTGATGGCAAGCGTCACCAACACAACTCGTGCCGTCCTGCCATCCTATACGATCCACCTTCCTGTCGTCCTCCAAGACCTCGGCGGGCCTTGATCTTCTCACTCCTGGCATCAAGTCTAGGCCCGCCGTCGGGCGCTTCGCTTACCCCCCTGGGGCCGGTAGCCGGCTCCCAGGGGACTTTTTTCTTGCACGTGTCAAGTCAGATGATAAGCTTATCGAACTGGGCGATGAGGACCAGCTTGCTTGTGCTGGCTTAGTCTATCACCGCTTGGCCGTCCTGCTCGACAAGGACGAGTAGGACGGCCACCGGCTAAGGACGGCTGACCTCATCACAGTCCTGCTCAGCTGATAGGTTGCCTCGGCAGCGGCGGCGCAGCCTCCAGCCTGCCAAGGGTCAATCCTGGTGCACAGAAATCGGTCGGCGAGTTCCGGCAGGCCGGACCATTGAGTTGGCGCCTGTACCCTCTTCCATTCCCCTCGGGCTTGAACGAGACTGGCTGGCAGCGACCAGAGTCTGATAGTTGACTTCGCGATGCACGGGTCGCGGTTGATGCTATACTAAGGTCACTCAGCTAAAGCGCTGCGCGGCGCGTGCGAGGCGCGCACCAGTGAGCCAGCCATTGCTACGCGAGGAGGGATAGTATGATCCGCAAAGTATGCTTCTGTGCACTAACCTTGATGATGCTCGGCCTGATCCTGGCTGCTTGTACCCCAGAGGTGGCGCCGACCCCGACGCCGGAGCCCACCGCAACCGCCACGGCCGCGCCCACGGCAACGCCGGAGCCCACCCCAACCACGGTTCCGCCAACCCCCACTGTTGAGGCTACGCCAACAGAGCTGCCGCCCACGCCCACTGAAGCGCCGACGGCGACGGCGGAGCCGAGTCCCACCCAGCCTCCGGAGGAGGATCCCGCCGCCCTGGGTGAGCCGATCTATGCCGACAACTGCGCGGTCTGTCACGGTCAGGCGGGCCAGGGTGTCCCTGGCGCCTACCCGGCGCTGGCGGGCAGCACCTTCGTGACCGCTGAAGATCCCGTGCCGCTGACTCAAGTTCTCTTGGACGGACGCCGCGGTATGCCCAGCTTCGGTAACCGCCTCAGCGACGCAGAGATCGCGGCGGTTATCTCCTACATCCGCACTACCTGGGGCAATGACGCTTCGATCGTCACGGCCGAGCAGGTAGGGGCAGCACGCTAGTCGACGCAGCTGCCTTTATCTGGCGCCGCCTTTCACCAGGGCACCGCCGAGCTGGTGACGTTTTTGTGACGCATATCCTTTACACTGAGTTCGCGATGAAGGGCCCGGATCCTAACCGTCAGGCCCTTCAGTGATCGAAAGGTTGGGTGCGTACGTAGACTCTGGAACAACATAGTTGCCACTGCTAGAGGAGGCAAAAGATGAAACAGTCGATTCGTCATTGGTGCAAGGGGGCCCTGGTGGCCCTAATTATGATGGCGCTCTGCGCCGGAAACCTGGTGATCACGGTAGAGGCTGCACCATCCTACAACAGTGATCCTGTCACCACCATCATCGTCGACAGCGGTACAGATCCCGATGACAACCTTAGCCGCACCTGTATCTCCCATGAACCCTGCACCTTGCGCCGGGCCATTGTGCAGGCTCGCAACGTTCCCGCCGATGAGAGACCGGTCCTCATCGCCTTCGATATCCCAGCTACAGCCGCAGAAGGCTACGACGCCGCCAACCAGCTATGGAAAATCGAGGTGTTTAACACGACCCGGACGTCAATCTTCCGGCGCCTGAACGGCGACATCATCATCGACGGCAGCACCCAACCAGGAGGCCGCACCACCGGTCCGAAGATCATCATCGTCGGCCCTGGTAGCGGTATGAAGGATGGGCTAATCGTCGGAGACACTGCCGGTGATAACAACCACGTGATCCGCGGCCTGGGCTTCCAGAACTTGAGGACCAGCGTCTTCGTCAACACTGACAACAATCTCATCGAGGACAACTGGTTTGGCCTGAACGATGCGGGAACAGTACCGCATTTGCGCAACGCCAACCGCCCCGAAGATGGTAGCGGCAGCGATGGTATCGTGCTGCTGGCTGGTGCCAACTACAATCAGATCAGCGGAAACACCTTCCTGGGTCTTAATGGGGTAGCGGCGGCGATTCGAGGCACCCACAACACCTTCAACGACAATTTCATCGGCACGCGATGGGATGGGCGTGTCACGGACAAGCAGACCGATGCCGATCTCATATGCTCGCCCGTGGATTGGCTGGGTGGAAGCGGCATAAGTGTAGCCGACACCGACAACACCATCCAGGGCAACATCTTCGCCGGGATCCGCCTCCAGGTTTCACAGTGGTCCCTGCAAGCCGACACCATCCGCGTGACCGGACAACGACACACCATCCAGGATAACCTCATCGGCCTTGACGCAGAGGAATCGGTGATCGGCGTGTGTGGGCGGGGCATCTATCTCTCCGGCGGGCCCAAGAGTCTTCTGGTCGAGAACAACCAGATCATCGAATCTGAGCTATCCGCCATATCCCTGAACGGCATCCACTATGACGCCAACACCCTGCGCAGCAATGTGATCATAAAGACCGGAGCCTGGCCGCAGGTAGATGGCAACCCTGAGCCAGAGGATGCGATTCAGATTGGCCCCGGTCTGCCCGCCGCCTTCCAGAACTTCCTACCCGCACAGGTGACCAGCATCGACGGCGTGACCGTAAGTGGAACCGCCGGAACCGGCTCCGCCTGTCCCAACTGCGTTATCGAGCTCTTCCTGGACGACGGAGAGGAAACCGTTCAGGCCCTGGCGTCACTTGCGGTGGTGACAGCAGATCCGCAAGGGAACTGGACGGCAACGCTGAGCACGGCGTTGGCTCAGGGAGAGGGCATCCGCACGACCAGCACCACCGCCCAATGGGGCACCATCGACAATATGGGCGCCGAAACCACCACCGGCCTATCCCAGCTATATACAATCCAACCAGAGATTTTCAGAGTCTTTCTGCCCCTGACGGTACGCAGATAGCGCGGGAGGCTTAAGGCCTCTAAACGCTGGTTGGCGGGCCAGCAGAGCCCACTGACAGGTCGCCCTGGCGCGACTTGTCAGTGGGCTTGCCGTTCAGGAACACCGGGTGAGCTGGGAGTGTCAGCCAGCAATGAGGAGACGGTGACCAGATCATGGCCACGACTCTGCAGTAGAGTAATCACCGCTTCCAACGCATCCTCATCGGCGCGGGAACCGCAATGCATCAGGATGATGTCGCCCGATTCTGCCTGGGCCTCCACAGCCTCGATGACATCTTCAGAAGTAGTTCCGCGTTTCCAACCTCGGGGATCAATGCTCCAGCCTATCGACGTGTAACCTTGCTCGACGATCCAGCGATCAGTCTCCCAGGTGCGCGCGCCATAAGGATAGCGGAATAGAGACAATGACGGCGGCCCACCGGCCCAAGCCACAAGGGCTTCCGTTCGGGCGAGTTCGTAGGCCACCTCTTCTTCCGTCAGGTCCGTAAAATCCCGGTGCGAGTAGCTGTGACTCCCAATCTCATGCCCGTCGGCAGCAATAGGCGCCACAATCTGCGGCGATCGCTCGACCCATACTCCTTCCAGGAAGAAGGTGGCCCGGACATCGTAGTCGGCCAATGCCACCAGAATGCGGTTCAGCGACTCGGCATTGTAGCCGCAGTCGAAGGTCAGCGCAATCGGGCCTGCCGATGGTCGGATGAGTCCGGGTCTGCGGGTTGGTCGTGCCGTCACGATTCCTGTCACCATCGGTTCCGGTGTCACCGTCGGCTCGACTGCTGCCGTTGGTACCGGTGTTGCTGTCGGAGTAACGAGAGTGGGCGTTCCGGTCAGCAATGCATCACCCGCGCCAGTCGTCCCAGACGTGATGGTATCAGCGGACCCCAGCGGCGTAGCAGTTACACCTGGCGGGACGGGCACAGAATCGCCCTCATTAGCGTTGATCTTACACGAGACAGAGGCCCCCAGCAGCACCAACAGGATCACGGCGAACCCAACCACGCGCCGAAGGCCGTGAAGGCCAGCTGACCTGGATTGCCCCTTCATCGTTGGAGGCTCTGAATCCCGCGGCGCAAGCATTCAACGGCGTGGCGGCGGATGTCGTCCAGACCGTGCTTGTCGTGATGCTTGACCATATGAGCAATCGTCCCTAGGCGCGTCACCGCCTGAAAACCGATGGTGGATTGGTAGATGCCCTCCTGGTGACCGGTCCAGTTCCCGTGATAAGTGTCAGGCAGCGCCAGAAGCACATCGTCGATACGTTGCCACAGATTTCGACGTCCGGCGTTGGCCAGCAGTTCAGGCCGATAGCGCAACAGCATATGGCCGGGGCGCCGAGCCCAGTTGTTACCGTGCCATTCGATAAACCACCACGGACGCTCGGCAACCAACACCTCCCAGACAGCCCGCATCTCGACCAGCGCTGCTGCATCGCTATTGGCGGCTAAATACCCCTCAAAGAAGGGGAAACGTCCGCTCGGATGGCTGACACCCAACCCCAAGACGGTGCCGTCGGGATTCGTGGTTGGGATGACGATAATGCGCTGTGCTGCGCGGATTGCGACGGCGGTCGGATCGTCGCCCACCAGATAGTCAACGAGCGCCCGGCAAACGTGGGTGCCGATTCCCTCAGATGGCTGAGGGGTCTGGCTCACTATGACGACCGGCGCGTCGGAATCCTCGCGACCGATGTCCAGACGATAAAGGAGCCGGCCTTCCACCGACTTACCCAACACCGCTAGGCGAGCCAGCGGATGATCGCGGCAGCGCTGGACCCAAGCTTCCAGATCCGAGTACGGATGCCAGTAGAAATTACTGACGAAAAGGGGCGTCTCGTCGACGGGCAAATCGAGCATGAGCTCAACAGCATCCACACCGATCCTGGGACGAATCCGTTCGGGAGGCAGATGATCCCAGCCATCCCCAACGCGCAGAACCACGCTCCGAGTGCCTTCTGCGAACTGCCCGTTCATATTGCCGTAGAGCCGCAAGGACGTCGTCAGCGGGCGACCTGTCCGGTTGCGCAACCCACAACAGAAATAGTAGCTCTTGCCGCTAAAATGATGCTCGCCCGGCTCGGGCTCCAGGTCCAGCGCATAACCATCGTCCTCACGTCGTGGCCCCACACCGTTGCCACACTCGAAGTCTGTAGCCAGGGTGACGCGGTCATCGCAGAAGACGTAGTCATTTCCACGCCGCGCCCGTGTCTGGTCCCAGCCGAGCTGCCAGTAGCTTAGGCCGTCATCCACAATGTATCCTGGGTTCTCCTGAAAAGGGTCGGGCTAGAAGATCTCAAGACCCACATCTCCTGCGTCCCTGGATGTCTTCGCCATCCTGCTTACCTGCTCAACCCAAACGACCAGTCGCCGTCTCCAGCCAGCCTTCGATGGTGAAGTCGGGCTCACCGATCTCCTCCCGGGTGAGCACAGCGAGGCCGGCACGAGGAATCGGCTGAATGCTCAGGTCGGGCAAGGTCGTGCCGCGGTAGTGCAAATCAGTGCCATAGAGGGACTCGAGTCTCACGCCGTGTCGATCGCACCATACGCCGTAGTTAAGCTCATTCAGAGCAGTTATTTCAGCCGCCGTCATCTGCGGGGTACCAAGCTGCTCGTGGATGAACTGCAGCGCACGCTTGGTGCCGTGGTAGGGACGGTGACCACCCCGCGGACAGAACCAGACCCGCAACCGTTCGCCTGCTGGATCAAGCGCCGTCAGGTACGCGACGGTGTCGCGCCAGACGGTGCCGCTCCCATCCTCATCGATGATGCTGTCTGCCTCACCGTTCATCACCAGCAATCCGTTGTGTTCCGCGCCCAGTTCCAAGTACTGAGGCCATTCGCAGATCGCGCGCAGCTTCTGATTGGGAACGCGGGTGCAGTGCTTGCCGTGACGGAAGCAGAGGAAATCTGAGAACGCCCACCCAGACACGATCGTCATTCGCAACCGCGGTTCAAGGGCGAATAGCCAGCCGGCCACGGCACCACCCAGGGAGCTGCCAGTGACGCCTAGACGCGCGGGATCGACCCAATCCAGCATCTCCAGAAAGTCGAGACAGCGCATCGCGTCAAAGACGAACTTGCCCATCACCGAACGCCCTGCCAGTTCACAGCGGTAGGCTACGTCAGGCGCATCGTGTGCGCGGGTGCCCATGCCAGCGGTGGGATGGCGTTCCTCCTCGCCCAGGGGATCCGCCAGCAAACAAGCCACACCGCTATGTGCATAGACTCGGGCTACGTAGGTCATGTGCGCCACGCTCTTGCTGCTGCCGTGTCCGCAGGTCAGGACGATGGCAGGGATGCGGCCTTTCAACTGCCGCGGCAGGTAGAGGGTCAGCGGGATCCGCGATCCCGGCTCGGCGGTCAACAGCCATCTCTGTGCCACAATGCCGTCTAGGTCAAGCTCACCGCGTTTCTCCGGCGCCAGGTCAGCGCGCAGCGCCGGAATGCCTAGCAACCGTCTGAGGCTCTCCGCCAGGTCAAGTGTCCAGTTCATTGCAGCACCTCACAGTTCCATCCGGCGGCAGGGACGCCTTTCAGTCCCCAACAGCCGATCAGGACGGGCCCAGCCAGGCAGCGGCCGTAGATAGACAACTGCCTATTGCCCGGCACTGCCAGCGACGGCATCCGTCGGAACACCGTCTGTATATCTCCATCGGCCAATAGGACTTGTGCTAGTCTACCCGGCCCTGCCGCTGCGACAAGTGAGAAACGGGCTGGCGCGCGCTGCGAAACCGCCGCTTTGATGCTATACTCAGAGCGTAAAGTGGGTTTGGGTGACTCGGGGCCGCCATCGCAACGCCCCCCTTGGAAGCGATCGATATGGACATAACCTTGGCCTACTTCTCCCCAACCGGCACGACCCGGCGGGTGCTGGCGAGCATCGCACGAGGTATGGAGGGCAAATCGGTCACCCACCTGGATCTTACACTGCCCGAGACAGAGCCGAGAGCGCGCCTGACGCTGTCCGGCGGGTTGACCGTACTCGGTGCGCCGGTTTACGCCGGACGCATCCCCGCTGCCGCCGTCGCGCGCTTCTGCCATCTGCAGGGGCACAGGACGCCAGCAGCTCTCGTGGTCGTCTACGGCAATCGCGCCTTCGAGGACGCGCTGGTGGAGCTCGCCGACATCGCCGTTGCGCGAGGCTGCGTGCCGTTGGCGGGGGCCGCCTTTATCGGTGAACACTCCTACGCCACCGCCGAAACACCGATCGCTACAGGACGCCCCGACACCGAAGACCTGGCCCGCGCCCAGGCCTTCGGGCGTGCGGTGTGGGCAGCGCTTGAGAGCGTGAAAACGCTCGACGGGCTTTCACCACCCGAGTTTCCCGGCAACCGCCCCTACCGCCAGGGAATGCGCCCCTCAGAGGTCTGCCCGGTGACGTACGAAGAGCTCTGCACGCGCTGCGGTGATTGCGCACGGGTCTGTCCGGTAGGCGCTGTCACGTTGACCGACAGCGTCTACACCGACGGCGCCGACTGCATCCTCTGTTGCGCCTGCGTCAAGGCCTGCCCCACCGGGGCGCGGGTGATGGCCGACGAAGGCATTCGACGAACAGCGCGCTGGCTGGCGACCGACCACACCGAGCGTCGGGATCCGGAGCTGTTCCTGCCGCTCCAGCCACCTACTCAGTCAAAAAACTGAGGAAGGTAATCTCGGTGGGCCTCACGGATGACATCGAGCACGGCTTCTGCCTCAGCCTCCGTCCTCACCGTCTCTCCAGCAATCAGGGCCTGCAGTGCGAGCTTGCGATCTGCCTTGAGCGCTGCCTCAACGGTGAGCTCCTGGGTGCCGATGATGTGCTGAAGAATGGCGGTGATGCCGGGTGGCAACTCGCCGAAACATGGGGTTCAAAGCCCATTCCGCTGATCAGCAGCGTCGTTGCCTCCAAGACCACGCCCTCCGGCAGATTCTTAGCCTGGCCCCGGTTGGGCAGATTCACAGTCCGGAGGATCTCGTCCGCGCCTATCGACGCACTGAGCACGTCGATGAAGAGATCCTCATCCTTGAATGTCTCACCAGCGGGCACCTCAGCGGCCTTCGTCACAGGCACGCGTCCACAGGCCTGGTCGGCCATCTCCCCATAGACCCTGTCGAAGCCCGCCGCATACGCCTCGAAGTCGTGCCCGGCGTCAATACCGAATGTCTGTCCATAGTAGCTGTCCTTACCTTGCCAACCCGGGACAAACTCACAGATGTGCCCATCGCCCACGCACGGAAAAGCATCGAAGGTCCGAAAAAGCTCCCACGCATAGCGATTGCGCTGAAACTCCGGTGAGTCCACTTCGCCTCTATCTTCCGTCGCACCAGCGACCAAGCGTCCCGACCGGCGTGCTGAAACTCGGTGATCCATGTGAAGTTGTTGACCCCGATTGCCCGGCACCGGACCTCCTCCTAGGGGACACCAATCAGCTTTGCCAGGTAGTGCTCGTACCACGTGACCCATAGCAAAGCCCAGCAGTTTTCACCTCGGTCGCCTTCACCACGGCACGGCAGTTGACCGTCATAGGATTCGTGAAGTTGACGAACAGCGCCTCCGGGCAGAGGCGCTCGATGTCCTTCGCTATCCCCACCAACACCGGGATCGTGTGCAGGGCCCGTGCGACACCACCGGCACCATAGGTGTCGCCTGTTGACTGGTGAATGTCGAACTGGCGGAAGATGGTGACGTCCCGCTCCCAGGCGCATCGACCGCCGACGCCAATCGTCGAAACCACCGCATCGGCGTCGGGGAGTACATCCCGGCGGTCCGGAGATCGTTACCGGGGCCTCATAGAGATTCACCAGCCGCTGCGTGAGCAGTGTCGCGATCTCCAGACATGTCTCATCGATGTCAACAAGCCGGACATCCCACTCGCCGCCTTTGGCAATTAGGCTCTCCACAATGCCCCGGGTGAAATAGGTGCTTCCCACGCCCAACAAGACAATCGACGTCTTCATTTTGAACAAACCTCGGGATCTCTTCCGCCTACGCTGTAAGGTTAGGGATCTCAGTTTCGGACGTGATGATTTTCGACAGATACCGCACGGTGTCTGGTTCGTAAACCTGGTACGCTGCCAGCTTGTAGGCCATAGCCTGAATCGGAACGACGTCCAGGATCGGTCGCAGCATCTCGGGGATGCAGGGTACCGAGAACTGGAGGCTTTCGCCACCGAGGGCCTGCAGGCCCTTTAAGGTGCCCAGCGCCGCAGCGCACGCCGCGGATGAAGGTTGTGGTGAGACCGGCGGTCTCCCTATCATCGGACACAAAGACAATGCCGCCAAAGCGGTCATCCACGACCTCAACCGGGCCCTGGCGGAACTCACTCATCTCCAAGGTCACGGCGGGCGTTCGGGCGACCTCCTCCAGCACCAATCGACCGCAGCGTGCAGTGCCCTTCGACATGCCACGATGCAGCAGGTAGATGGGTCGGACGGCGGCAAAGGTTTCGGCAAGTTCATCGGCGCGGACAACAGCCCGGTCAACGACCCCAGCCATCACCGTTCCTAGCGTGGCCAGCACCGGCTGTAACGCCTCCGCCCCGCCGATCATCTCGGCCGTCAGCATGTGCGTAGTCACCATCATCGCTGTCCCGACGTTGATCGAGACCAGATCATCCTTGCGGGTATTGGTCCGGACGACGTGCGAAGCCCGCTGTGCGACGGGACTCTCCGGCTCATTGGTGATGACGGTGAAGGGAATACCGGTGTCCGTCAAACGCTCAGCCAGCTTCACCAGCTCGACTGTCCGTCCAGAGCGGCTGTTCACGACCACATTCACGTGAGCCAGCGTCCGATGAGTTTGTCACCCAGGCGGGAAAGCCGTACCGTCCGAGAAATGCTTCGGCGGGCAGACAGAGGTAGGCCGCGCTTCCCATACCGATGAACACGGTCGGCTTTTTATTCTTCAAAAACTGGGCGGCCCTCTGCAGCGCCGGCGTCTCCACCCTCCGGTACTGGTTGCACGCCTTGGGCGAAGCAAGCATCCCTTGTGAAGACCACGGTTCCTAAAGAACCCCGCTTCACAGCCAGCAGGCCAACACCGTGGGCATGAAGCGCCGAGGCCGCTGCCTGCAGGCTGTCTTGTCCAGCGATAAGCTGTACCTCTTGCTCTTTAGGGAAGAAGACATCCACCAGCGACAGGACTTCAGCCAGCGTGTCATTCCACCGCTCCTCAGGGTCCCAATTGGTATCGAGGGAGATGCTAAGGCCCAGGGCACGCGCTCGCCGCACCAGCTCAGGGGCGGACGAGCGCAGTCCTGTATGCAAGAAGAAACTCCCATAATGCAGCTGCCGGGCCGACTTCAGGAACGCAGCGGTCACATCCTGTGTCCCCAGAGCGTTGATGGAGCCTAAATAGATGGGACGATCGTCATACTGGCACAGCGCCAGACCCAGGCCGGTTTTGAGGGTCTTGGCCACCTGCACATAAGCTGTGTCAACGTCGCAGTCCCCCCAGGCGCTGGAGGACCAGACGCCCGAAACTGTCGCCTCCAACGCGACCCAGAACGCCAACGCGCAGCCCGAGCTTCGCCGCCTGACAGGCAAAGAGGCTGCAGGATCCGCCCATCTCAAGCTTATACTCAGCGACCAACTGCTCAGCCTAACCGAAGCGGGGGACAATGTCCCCGCCGGCCATAATGAGATCGACGTACAGGCCGCCAAAGGTGATCACGTCGTAGATCCTCACCCCTATACCACCTTAGACCCGGTACCTGCAACCAGAGCGCTGCTCGCTCTCTCGATGATGTCAAGCATCTGCTGCTCTGCAGAGGGGGACATGTCCCCACGCACCAACCCGTCTGGCTGCTGCGACTGCACCTGAAGCACCACATCCCGCGCCCGGTCAACATCGAGACGGCGATCCTCAGAGAGCCACGTTCTGACCATCTCCCGCGACCAGAGGCTCGGCGTCCAGACCTCCTCGCGACAGTGGCGTGCGGTGTGCATCCGATCCAGATAGTGCCCGCCGGGCCCAGCCTCCAGGATCATATCGAGCCCTATCGCCTCTTCGTCCACACCGATCTCCTGCGCGAACCGGCTCAATGCCCCCAGCAGCTCGCCGTCGAGCACCATCTGGATGGGTGAGCAGATTTCGTCAGTGCCCAAGAGCCCCACGTCCATCCACAGAATCCCCCCGGCCAGCAGCGTCGCGATGGCGGAGATCGCCTTCTGGGCTCCGGCCTCCACCGAAGGAAGCTTGGCATCGCTGAGGCCAGCGTGCCCTGAAAATGACGCTTCGTAGTAGCGTGCCAGCTGCGCCGTCATGAGATTGGCGATAGCCATCTCGGGACGCCCAAAGGGACGGATGGCGGTGTGCATGTCCATAGGCGCCAGCGAGCACCCCAGATGCAGGGCCTTTCTGCCAAAGAGCGCCCAGTCCAAGATACACAGAGCCAGATTCTCCGCGAGGTTGAGGGTCACTGCCCCGGCCAGCGTCACCGGCGCCGTAGCACCCATGGTGGCCATACTGTGACCGATCCGGACCTTAAGTCCCCGCTCCCGGAAGAACGCCACCTGATACGCCTCATGCCGGCCCAGCTTGAGCGCGGGTATGAGGTAAACGGCCCCGCGGAAGACGTCGGGCAATGGTTGGCAGCGCTCGGCGGCCCTGATTTCGTAGAGCTCCAGCAGATAGGGACAGATCGCATCGATCAGAATCGTGCCTGACTCGAAAGCGCCATACTTCCAGCAGTAGAAGCGCTCATAGAGGGGTTCCAGTGGCCCCGGCACGGCAATGCGAGAGCCCAGCATACTGGCGCCCGAGACACGCGGCACCCTTCGAGCCAGTGCGAAGTAATGGGCCAGTCGCTCCTCCGTCCAGGGCATAAGCTCACCGGATTCCGGATCGTGATAGAGACTCTCGTAGACTCCGGCGGAACCGTGAACACGAGGCATCGCGCTATCCCAATCGTGCTTCGGCGCCTCGGCAATGAAACGTTCAACGAACCCCGCCGAAAACGTCACGCGCTCAGCGCCATAGTCTACCTGTGCGCCGTGCTCTGCGAGCACCTGGAGCAGATGATGGTTTTGGATCTCCATACCCATCCTCTCCAGGATTTTGAGGGCGCCATCGTGGATGAGATCGAGGTCAGCCGGCGATAACAAGGCATAGACGTGTCCTGCAGCAGCCATCAGATCCTCGCTTCTTTGCTTTCAGGCCTATACCAGCCAGGAAACCCTTCGTATTGTCCGCCATACCGTCAACCCAGGGGGATTGCCATCAGGCAGTACGATAGCATAGAAAAGCCGTCGCGCACAATCGCGCGGCGTCGTCTCTTTTTGATAGCGAGTAGATTGCGCCGAGGCCAGAAGAATAAAGTGGCTCCCTGGGATCTCGCCGGAAAAGTCCATATCTAGGGGGCTGAGGAATCGAATCTGCGGTACCCTTCCAAATCCAGATACAATGTCAATGTGCGGGCGATAATGGGCCATGGTGTGACACTGCGTCATTGACGTCTGTTGGTGGCTCCCACTCCCATCTCAAACATGCTAACGACCGCAATACACGTGAAGAGTACACACGTAACAAGCCACCAGACACTAGAAGGCCATCTACCGCGCCACGCCATGGGAACTGCAAACGTTGATTGCGCAGTCTCCACATCGGTGGCCCTATCACGCCCGCACATTGACAAGGCGCGAATCGCTGCGCTACCACCCCGCAGTCTTTGCGATTCTGGAGTCCCACATCGTTTCCCAAAACTCGTCCAACCCATCTGTTCGTCATTCCGACCACAGTTCGTGTCGATCCTCAACGCCAGAGCCCCCACATCGACTTATCCTGTCTGCTGAATCGCTGCGCTAGCCCACCTGTGGGTACTCCTTGCGCTGTTGAGGCCAGTGGCCTCGTTGCCTGGTTCTCGCGAGTGCCGACGTATACCTCGGACCTGGCGGCAGGCGCGGCGCGAACCGGGTCGGATCGGCGTACCTGACATGGTCAATTCGAGTCCACAGCCACCCTAAATCAGCGAGAATAGGGAGGCTTGTGAAAACGCGCAAGCTGATCCCCGACCAAATGCGCCGAATGATCCCATATTCGGTGCCCTCCGTGGTGAATGGCTTGAAACGGATGGACTCTCCAGCGGGGACAGATTGAAAAGGCGAGGTGGTTCTTGATCGCTTCCTTAGGGCCTGTCGTCGCCGATCCACTTCACCCAATCCAACTCGTCTTTGACAGCATAGTATAGCTTCTCATCCGCCGTCCAGAATTCGCAGTCGTTCAGCCGGGCATAGGCCAGATAGGCTGTGTCATAGGCCCGTGGTCGGTCGAACCGCTTGGCCAGCTCCCAGGCTAGCGGGAAGATCCCCTGCCGATGGGAAAGGCGAATATCGATCTTACGAAACGCGTCAAACGCTCTCTCCCCGTGGGTGGGGGACACCTTCCGCAAGTAAACGCAGCGGCGCAACACCGAAGTCACCTCAAAGGCAAGTAGGGCGGGGGCGACCAGGGAGACCCCATCCCGTCGCCATATGGCCATCAAGGCCAGGGCCCTGTCCGTGAAGGGGCCGGGCACGAGTGTGCGGATGATCAGGCTGGCATCAACGCAGGCCAATGAGCTCATCGTCCCGCTCTTCCCGCATCGTCTCGAGGTCCTGGTCGACGTCAAGCGGCTCGCCGTTTCGGTAGATCAGTATGTCCTCGTGCAGTTCCTGCAGCCCTGCTATCAGGTCGTCCTTATCCGGTGGCTTGATTGCGATCTCAATTTGCTCCTGCTCCAGCAGGTCATCCTCCGCCAGCTGCTGCTTGATCGCCGCCAAGCAGTACTGGGTGACTGGGATGTCTTGCCTAGCCGCGGCCAGCTTCACACGGCGTTTGGTCTCTTTGTCAGCATAAACCTGGATACGTTCTTTGATCATTGGTCTCACCTCCAAGCGAAATCATATCACTTTGACACCATAGTGTCAAGACGACGGGGCAGTGTTTCCTCAAGCGCAATCCTTCACCCCGGCCCTGCACTGGCCGAAAAGTACATCCGCTCTACAGCAGTTCCACAAGCGTCTGCTAATGCCCTGCTCTGTCCTACAATCCTAGCGTCCAGATCCTGGACAGAAAGGGTGGTCATGAGCCCTCTTCATCAACTCGCACACTCTCTGCGTCAGGCAACTGAACAGCGCCTCCGGAGTTGGACAAGGCCCGAGAATCATGGTCCGGTCCTGAACGCTGCTCTGGACCTCTGCTCAACCTACCAGTGATTCGCTTTCCAGAAAGCTAGCAGCCCGGCATAAGGCACTCCGCGGATCGGGCCCGGTAAGCTTGACTGACGCGGCCAACTGGAGTCGACACTCCCCCGAATCTATGAGAACAGGGTCGCCTATGCAAACCCATTTGCCGATCCTCTACTAGACGTGCCGTGTGATGCAAGACTCCATGCTCTTCGTGTCCAACCGCTTGCGACGGATGGGCTTTTCAGCCAGGACAGCCATACTTCCAGCAGTAGAAGCGCTCATAGAGGCGTTCCAGTAGCTCCGGCACGGCAATGCGAGAGCCCAGCATACTGGCGCCCGAGACACGCGGCATCCTCCGAGCCAGTGCGAAGCAATGGGCCAGTCGCTCTTCCGTCCAGGACATAAGCTCACTGGATTCCGGATCGTGATAGAGACTCTCGTAGACTCTGGCGGAGCCGTGAACACGAGGCATCGCGCCATCCCAATCGTGCTTCAGCGCCTCGGCAATGAAACGTTCGACGAACCCCGCCGAAAACGTCACGCGCTCAGCGTCATAGCCCACCTGTGCACCGTGCTCTGCAAGCACCTCAAGCAGCTGATGGTCTTGGATCTCCATACCCATCCTCTCCAGGATTTCAAAGGCGCCATCGTGGATGAGATCGAGGTCAGCCGGCGATAACAAGTCATAGACGTGTCCTGCAGCAGCCATCAGATCCTTGCTTCTTTGCTTTCAGGCCTATACCAGCCAGGAAACCCTTCGGATTGTCCGCCATACCGTCAACCCGGCCAAACAACCCAGGGGAATCTCCATCAGGCAATACATAGCACAGAAAAGCCGTCGCGCACAATCGCGCGGCGTCGTCTCTTTTTGGTAGGGAGTGGATTGCGCCGAGGCCAGAAGAACAAAGCACGCCCCGTCTGATCAGGGCCGGATCAAACCACGGCGCAGAAAGCGGACATCGCCTTGCAGCCGCCGTCATCGAGTATACCGGGGCTTTGCTGTCACATTCTGGGCATCTGCTTGCGTCCTGATGCAAAGACACAGTCGGACTGACATCCTCTCCCCCTTGAAAGAGGGAGGTTCCTACAAGGAACCGGAGGTTGCGGTTTGCTGACACAAAGAATCTGTATCAACAGGGAGCGCATCGGGCCGGGAAGTCATCTTCCCAGTCTGGACCGAAGTCCGGGCCATGTCAGGTGGCCCTTGCTC
>PWVB01000094.1 GCA_003562365.1 Anaerolineae bacterium | reverse complement strand
CCTCATACAGCCGAATCAAGTCGCGCTCTCCAGAACGGTCCGAAATCAGGTACCAGGGCTCCTCTTCGCCCGTTGCCCAATGCAGGATCAACCAAAACCAACCGGCATTGTGCTTCTCTGTAAAGCGCACCCACCCCATGACGCGCGTTGCGCCTTCTTCCAATGCCAGGGTGTTGATTTTCTGCCAACCGTGTCCTTGACGATACACCTTGACGCTCCCCCGTTAGCGGATCACAAAGTGCTAATCACGCCTTTGGAACCAGCGCAGCAAGGGCACATGTTGGAATTCTGTGTCTCCCAGCACCCAAACCGCGCGATTTTGTGGGATCAGCTAGGCAACTACCCGGAACAGGTGCACTTGCTCTTGAACCGTGGTGTGACCGTGGCCTCCTTGATACACATCCCAGACCAAAGGCAACGTCCGCTTACGATACGCTATTCCAATCACCATCAGGCTTTGATCAAATCCCACCTTGGTGACATCCACCGCCAAGCGGATGCGTTCCCCGGCAAACGGGGCCAGCAGCTGTTCAGCCACGGGGCGATACCATTTCTGAACATCTACCGCCGAATTCGACAGAAACCGCCGCAGCCGGTTGACCAGACTAGGCTCGCGCCCGGCGAAAGGCCACTCACTCACGATGTCCGACAAATGGATGCCCATCCCCAGCGCCAATCCTGTGATCAGCAAGGCCATATTGCGCACTCTCGTAACGCGTTCCTCTTTCCACTGGACAAGTTGGCGACATATATTATGATAAAGGCGCAGGTTATGGGGCATGTTGTGTCCTCCTTGGTTCTGAATGCGATCACATTCATTATACCAAAGGGCACCCCCATAACCTCTTTTCTTTTATTCTTCAAAGTGATAGGTGGCTGGATAGTAAACTACTCATATCGTGCGGCCGATAACAGTAGGTGGTCAAGCGTGCAACGGGCGTCCAATAGCGGTTGTGCGAGAATAGCGGGCGGATCAACATCGCTGCCATCAAGGCCCTCAACGCAATCTCTTGCGCCGGTTGGCGCCGTCGGTTCGCTGTAGACCTATGCTGCCCCTTCGGGGTCCCCGCCGCCTGCAGCAATGTCCTTGGTTTGAACCGTCTGCAGCTTCTGTGCTTATCATCGCAAACCGAGTCTCGGATCATCCGCTCACGGCCCGAGGCACCGATGGCTGTCGCAGCACCCGGTTATCGCCGCCCAGATCGCTGACCAACGCTGGCGGATCAGGAAACTGCTCTGGTGACGTAGGGCGCTCAAGCACCCCACCAGACTCCCAAGACTTGCTTGGCTCTTCGCCGGCAGTGGGCCCTGCGACCGCGGTTAGCTTCTAGACGGCTCTTCTGAGTAGCTGTAGCAGGCAAAACGACTAACATGGATGGTACTGGAGGATGTGGCGAAAGCCCCTCTGGGCAGTCGAAGATAGCCTAGAGTACCTGCAGTCACTGGCCCGGCTGATATGGTCCACTTGCGCCAGCTGCGCCTTTCTAACTGTGGTGGTCAAGGGCTGTTATTGATGGCGGTCTGGTTCAATCTGCGGTGCTGATCAGCATCACGGTGCGTCTCCCGGCATTGCGACGCTGATGAAACGGCGCGATACTGGCTAGTGGGGTGATTCGTGGTATCGTGCTGATCCCAGCTCCGGACTGTGTTAGGCTTTCCGGATGGAGATATCCAGAACAGACGCACGGCCGACCCGCGGTTTGTCCCACTGACCAATGGCGTAGACTGTCAAAATGTGATGGAAGCCGATCAAGCGACAGTAAGGTCTACGCTGCAGAAAGGGGTTAGGAGATGAAGCTAGGCGTCATCTACTTCAGTGGTACAGGGAATACGGCGTGGGTGATACAGCGGCTAGCCGAGCAGCTTCAGGGCCTCGGTGATACTGTGACAGCGGTTTCGTGTGAGGAGAATGCGGCAGAGCAGATTGATCCCGAAGCCTGGGATGCTTTCGGAATCGCCTTTCCGGTCCACTCTTCCTTTGCTGCGACCGTTTTCCGTGACTATCTGACACGGCTACCGGCCGCCGACGTGCCGCTGTTCGCCATCACCACAGCCGCCTACTGGGCCGGCGACACCGCCTGGTATGCAGCTCAACTGCTAGAACGACGTGGCTATGGCCTTTTTCTCTGTGCCAATGTGCTGATGCCGAACAATTTCTTCATTCCCAAGCTGGACATCCTCCCGGTCACGCCCCCCGAGCGCGTACCGCGTATTCTAACGCGTGCCAGATCCCGCATTAAGACAGTGGCAGGACGTCTTCACCAATTGGAGCAAAGGATCGAGGGCGCTGGCATCGTGGGTCGACTCGGCGGGGTATTGCAGCGCTGGGGATACACGAGATTCGAGTCAAAACTGCTGGCGCGCTTCCATGCCGACGAACATTGCATCGGTTGTGGGTGGTGCGTGCGACATTGCCCCACGCAAAGTTGGTCGCTCCGGGATGGACAAGCCAGCTTCGTGGATCGCTGCATCTACTGCATGCGCTGCTACAGCTTCTGTCCCGTGCAGGCGATCCAGGCAACGGAGAAGACTCAGAACACGAGCAAGTACCGACGTTATCGGGGACCAGAAGGACGTCGCTATCCGACCTGACCCACGATGCCCGGTTGCCCTACTGCCGGATGCTCTCCCACTGCCGCGGGCGCGATCAGACTATGGGTTAGGAATAGGTATAGCCCAGCTACCGATCGCCGATAGTCTCCTTTCTGAGACGTATTACCCCAACCATTCTGGATGAGCCTGAGCGCGTAGGAGTGTTGACGCTTGTTCCGTGATCAGGCCTAAGATCCTGTTTGGCAAAACTCTGCTTGACAAGTTCACCCATCTAATTTATGATGATTACGGAATAGTTGTGTATACAGATAAGGTGCATCTGTGAGATCACTCGAAACGCTTTTGGATCTGTTCCGGCAGAACGGACTCAAGATCACGGCACAACGGCGGATGATCTTGGAGTTACTCGTAAATGATGACAGTCATCCCACCGCCGAACAGGTCTACCGTCGCATTCTGGAGACCATCCCCGATATTTCCCGAACGACAGTGTACAATACACTCGGTGAGTTGACCGACCTGGGTGAGCTGACACCGGTTCACAATATCAGCGGACGTGGACAACGTTACGATACAAACCAGGAAACGCACCATCACCTGCATTGCGTTGAGTGTCACGAACTGCTCGATATCAGTCGCGACTATGAAAGGATGGATCTCTCACTCGAAGAAGCCTCTGGATATCGGATCTTGAGGCATCAGGTTACCTTCTTCGGCATCTGTCCGGACTGTCAAACTCGCAGAGGAGATCACGCCGCTGACGAGGATGGACGACAGCTCCTGATGCAATCAGCACCCGACACTGAGTGATAGGCATAAGGAGATTGGGCTATCGAACAAATATCCCATTCCAGAAGACACACGTATGAATATTCTAACAGAGCAGTGTAAACTGGCGCGTTGCAGGCTTTCCACAACTGTCTGCACGAGGCCTATTGATCAAAGTGCGATGGATAGGGAGGACAGAGATGGATGAGGAACGCAAGTGCCCTGTAACTGGCGCAACAAGCAAACAAGCATCTGGTAGAGGTACGTCGAATCGGGACTGGTGGCCGAACCAGCTGAACCTTAAGATTCTCCATCAGCACTCTGCTAAAAGCAACCCGATGGGCGAGGAGTTCAACTACGTTGAAGAATTCAAGAAACTCGACCTGGAGGCTGTGAAGGAAGACCTCTATGCGTTGATGACCGACTCACAGGACTGGTGGCCTGCCGATTACGGTCATTATGGCGGGCTCTTTATTCGTATGGCATGGCACAGTGCCGGCACCTA
Organism: Anaerolineae bacterium; assembly: GCA_003562365.1. Lineage (GTDB taxonomy): Bacteria > Chloroflexota > Anaerolineae > B4-G1 > SLSP01 > PWVB01. Next base: position 2,318 of record PWVB01000094.1, on the reverse strand, counting down.
TCGCATAGGCGATGGTCGCGGCGGCGCGGGCACCGGCAACCAGCGTTTTGCACCCCTCAACAGCTGGCCAGACAACATCAATCTCGATAAGGCGCGCCGACTTCTGTGGCCAATTAAGCAGAAATACGGCAATAGGATCTCCTGGGCCGACCTGATGATCCTCGCCGGCAACTGCGCGCTTGAGTCGATGGGATTGAGGACCTTTGGGTTCGCCGGCGGGCGCGAGGACATCTGGGAGCCCGAGGAGGACATCTACTGGGGGGCCGAGAGCGAGTGGCTGGGGGACAAGCGCTACTCCGGTGATCGGGAACTCGAGAACCCTCTCGCCGCCGTGCAGATGGGCCTGATCTACGTGAACCCTGAAGGGCCGAACGGCCAACCGAGTGCGGTTGCCTCGGGGCGCGATATCCGTGAGACCTTCGCGCGCATGGCGATGAACGACGAGGAGACGGTTGCGCTTATCGCCGGTGGCCACACGTTCGGAAAATGCCACGGTGCTGGGCCGGCGACCCATGTGGGGCCTGAACCCGAGGCTGCTCCCATCGAGGAGCAAGGCCTCGGCTGGAAGAGCAGTTATGGTAGCGGAAAGGGCGACGACACAATCAGCAGCGGTATCGAAGGGGCCTGGACCCCGAAGCCGACCCAGTGGGATATGGGCTATTTCGATATGCTGTTCGGCTATGATTGGGATGTGGTGAAGAGCCCCGCTGGCGCTTGGCAGTGGGTCCCGGTCAATCCGGATGAAAAGGATCTCGCGCCGGCTGCTCACGACCCGTCGAAGAAGGTTACCACGATAATGACCACGGCAGATATGGCGTTGCGGATGGATCCGATTTATCGGCCGATCGCAGAACGGTTTCACAAGAACCCCGATGAGTTTGCCGATGCCTTCGCCCGTGCCTGGTTCAAGCTGACGCACCGCGATATGGGTCCCCGTTCGCGCTATCTAGGCCCGGAGGTTCCTGAGGAAGAACTCATCTGGCAAGATCCGGTTCCCGCTGTCGATCATGAGTTGATTGATGCACAGGATGTAGCCGACCTCAAGGCCAAGATCCTTGCCTCAGGTCTGTCGATCTCGGAACTCGTCTCAACCGCTTGGGCGTCGGCATCCACATTCCGTGGATCCGACAAGCGCGGCGGCGCGAATGGGGCGCGCCTTCGCCTGGCGCCGCAGAAAGATTGGGAGGTCAACCAACCTCAGCAACTGGCGAAGGTGCTGGAAACCTTTGAGGGCATCCAAGAGGCATTCAACAGCGCTCAATCCGGCGGTAAGAGGGTTTCCCTGGCTGACCTGATTGTCCTGGGGGGATGCGCAGGAATCGAGCAAGCCGCGAAGAATGCCGGTCACAATGTGACGGTTCCCTTTTCGCCGGGACGCACGGATGCCTCGCAGGAGCAGACCGACGTGGAGGCATTTGCCGTGCTCGAACCGTTGGCGGACGGGTTCCGCAACTACCAAAAGGCCAAATACGCCGTAGCAGCCGAGGCGCTGCTGGTGGATCGTGCCCAACTGTTGACATTGACGGCTCCAGAGATGACGGTTCTCGTTGGCGGCATGCGCATCCTGAATGCTAACTTCGAAGGGTCGCAGCACGGCGTCTTCACCGAGCGACCGGAGACGCTCACAAATGACTTCTTCGTGAACCTGCTCGACATGGGCACGGAGTGGAAGCCGACCTCAGAGGACGGAGAGCTGTTTGAGGGCCGTGATCGCGCAACGGGCGAGCTGCAGTGGACCGGCAGCCGTGTTGACCTAATCTTCGGTTCGAATTCCCAACTTCGAGCCCTGGCAGAAGTCTATGGAAGTGCGGACTGCGAAACGAAGTTTGTGACCGACTTTGTCGCGGCCTGGAACAAAGTTATGAACCTTGACCGCTTCGACCTCGCCTGATTGAGGTATCGAGGACTTCGAGTGGCTCTGGCGGTGTGGTAGTTGCCTCTGAACCGAGCCGCTTCAGTGCCGAACTATGGTGGTGGGATTGCTTGGGCTTAGATTCAGGGGGACGCCGTCTATGCCCTGACTCTGTTTGCGGAAATCCGCTGAGCAGAAGGCGCCGCCTTCTGCTCAGCGGAGACGAAAGCGGATAAGACTTCAAGGTATACTGATTGGCGGCGCCGCCTTTGTTAGCACCACATTTAACCGTGGTCAGGTAAGCCACTCAGCTTGGAGGGCCGTCCCCGCCGTTTCGGAAGCTGAGGCGGATGTGGGACTCGGTACCATAATAGTTCCTCCATCGACCACTTGTGGTCCGTGATCCCTGCCGCAATCGCGGGCGTGCGCCGCAACCAACGGCGCCGGTGGCCCGGCAGCTGCAGCT
>PWVB01000063.1 GCA_003562365.1 Anaerolineae bacterium | reverse complement strand
CATGAGGTCGCTGTCGTTGACAACCTCAGCACCGGGCGCCGTGAGAACCTCAATCCCCGAGCCACCTTCTACGAGGGAGATATCCGTGACGCCGCGCTGCTGGCAGAGGTTTTCCAGCGCACGCAACCGGAGGTGGTGAACCACCACGCCGCACAGGTGGATGTGCGCCATTCGGTGAACAAGCCCACCTATGACGCTGACATCAATGTACTGGGCACGTTGAACCTGCTTGAACAGGCACGGGCCTACAGCGTGCGTCGGGGCTCGCCAGTCCACGTGATTTTCATCTCTAGCGGAGGTGCCGTCTATGGCGAGCCGGTCTATCTGCCCTGTGATGAGGACCACCCCATCGCCCCTCTGAGCCCCTATGGCGCCAGCAAGTATGCTGTCGAGGTCTACCTTAAGGTCTACCGCGCTACCTACGGCCTGCAGACGACGGTACTGCGCTATGCCAACGTCTACGGCCCGCGACAGGATCCGCACGGTGAAGCTGGCGTCGTGGCGATTTTTGTCGGGAAGATGCTCGAGGCCGACGGCAATCCACCGCGTATCAACGGCAGTGGCGAGCAGACGCGGGACTTCGTCTACGTGGCCGACTGTGCCCGCGCCAACCTGCTAGCTCTCATACAAGGGGAGGGCGGCGTCTACAACATCGGCACCGGGGAGGAGAGCTCGATCAACCAAATCGCGATGGCGCTTAAGGAGCTCACCGGCTACCAGGGCGAGATCACCTACGGGCCAGAAATACCTGGCGAGGTATTTCGCATCTACTCTGACGTCACGCGCGCCCGCGCAGAGCTAGGCTGGGAAGCAGCGGTGGAGTTGGAAGAGGGTCTAGCGGACACAGTGGCCTACTTCCGAGAACAAGCATAGCCCGGAACGATTCCTGTGGATTAGAATACGATCACTGTGTTTGAGTGGCAATAGAGGATAGTGAGTCGGTCGCTGTTTTCCCGTAGGCGGATGCGATCACCTGAAGTAGGTGCACGATACCGTGCTATCCGCCCTGCAGTTTCAGCGCCGCCAATGCCTGGCAAGCAAAAACGCCCTGGGCTTACCAGGGCGCCTTTCTGAGCTGGGGGCGGAGGATTTGAACCCCCACATACGGATTCAGAGTCCGCTGTCCTGCCGTTAGACGAGCCCCCACCGTACAACGCTCAACAGTATACCATGATTCGGAGATTCCGCAAGAAAAGCAACGCAGTTTATCCGCGGCGGGCGAACTGGGCTGGGCCCAAGAAGAAGCCCTGGGTCATCTAGGCCCCAGGGCTTCTGGTAATCCTGGAACTACAACCAATCTTAGGCCTCGGTCTGGGTGACCTCGGTCTTGATCTCGATCGCCGGCTCTTCGACCATCTCAGCCTCTTCGTCCTGACTCAGCGACTCGATCTGCGTCTGCAGCTCCGCCGTCCGAGCTCGCAGCTCCTCAGAAGCCTCATCGAAGCGCTGCCGCGCCTCATCCAGCAGTGTCTCAGCCTTGGCGCGGACCTCCTCAGCCTTCTCTGAGGCCTGCTCGGTCAGCTCAATCGATTTCTCACGAATCTGATCGCGGGTCTCCTCGCCGGACTGCGGAGCAAAGAGCAACCCGATGGCAGCGCCCAACAGCGCACCAAAGAAAAAACCGATGACAAAAGTGCCAAACTCACTGTCCTGTTTAGACATCCTCATGACCTCCCTTTGAATCGATGTGTACATGCGTCACGTCCGGAGGGCGCGTAGCCTTCGCCACGCCGACAACGTCGCTGACCACTCTCCGCATCCCCGCAAAGAAGCCCGAAGCCCTGATAATCGGACTGACCATATTATGGCTCATAAACTCGGTAGTGCCCCGCACCGTCGACACCGTGTCATTGACCGAGCGGAGCAAGGGCTGGACTTCGTCCCGCAGCACCTGGATCAAGACCTGCAGCTGAAAGATCAACAGGATCATTGCCAGGCCGATCAGGAATGTCGTGACCGCGACAAAGACGATGGCGATGTCCCGCACCACCTGCGTTGCAGCGGGGAAGCGGGCCATTAGCACCACGGCAACGACCAGCAAGACCAGAAAACCAACAGCCCCGGCAATCAACAGTGTTTGCGTGCGTTTGGCGGCCCGTTCCTCCGGCGTCATATGTACCGTTGGTGCATCTTGCTCAGACGACGGCCTGGATTCTTGCTCCTCCGGCGAGGGCGGGGTGCCCGGATGCATGTGTGACGTATCAGACTCCATGGTGACCTCCTATGGCGTGACAAAAGTATTGTACCATGCTGTCAGATTTCCCACAAATTAGGGAGCATCCGGAGAAGCCAGCAACCTGACAACGTTGTCGATATCGCGCTCCTGCCAAAAGCCGGCGGCGGCGTCAGGATTATACCACGTCAGCGCCGGCTGAACCACGATGATACGATCACCTTCCAGACGGAACCAGTAACGCCGCTCATAGATCGCGTAAGTCGCCAGTGCCGGATCCGGCGCGAAAAAGACTCCCATCGTTAGCAGCTCAGTGTCGGACAGCACATCGATCGAGCTTAAGCGCGCCAGATGACCACCCTCGAAGTGCACGCCTTCGGGCGTGACCGTCCAGCGCAGTCGATACGAGCGTCCCGCCACGGAGGCGTCGTCGAGCAAAAAGGTCTCACCGGCGCCAGCATTCCAGACGTAGGCGTAGACGTAGGGATGACTGTACGGATTTGTGACCTCCAAGTGGCGAACGAGGTGAGCGCCCCGATGGTAGGCGTAGGCTTCCAGCAGGGGCTCATAGTGCCCGAGAAGCAGCTGCCCGATCTCACGCCAGCGCAGCGGGTCCAGAAGCTCACCCTGCACGACGTGTATCAAGCGTGCATAGTAAGCGGCCAGGTTAGGATCGGCAATCTCCAATGCGCCCGTCTCCAGCGTGCTCACGTATCCCCCAGGCGGACGCCGTCCGAAGTGACCAATATGCCAGTCAGGATCGACCACCGGTAGCCTTGCCAAGAGCGGATCTCCAAGCCCCAGTATGTCTACCACGTGGACCTCGGGACCCGCAAAGAAACCAAAAAAACCCACGGAGCCCTTGACTGTCACGTGACGTCCCCGTTCACGAGCCGCTATGCCGTCCAAGGCCCAGTCGTGGTTTGGAAAGGTCCCGGATGTTCTCAGGGCTGGTAGCAATCCAGCATTGGGATAGTAATTCGCGCGCTCATCGGTCACACCCGCACCGCGAATCCATCCAGACACGTCCGCATCAGCGCGAATGGCCCCGGATGCGCGGAGTGGTGTGTGGGGCGCGTTGAGCCCAACAGCAACCAGCACAAGGATCAGAACTACCCCGAACACCTTAGAAGCCGTTGGACGCACTGCGGGCCACCGGGAATCCGTGGTGATGAGGAGACCAACAGCCACAAAAAGCGGGGCAGTGAGAAACCGACCGCTCATAAAATCGCCCCCCACCCGGACGACATAGAGCAAGTACAGTGCCACTCCGGCCGCCAAGGGCAGTCTGCGCCATGCCCGACCGATCAACGGCACCAGCACCCCGAGCCCAATCGTCAGTAAAGTGATCGGATCGACCTGCCAGGAGTTATGAAGGTAAGCCAAGCCCGCCCGTCGAAGCTCAGCGGGGGGAATCAGGCCGACATTGAGCTTCGCCAGGGCCGTATTGGGAACGAGCGCACCGTAGTAGAAGACAGAGAAGAGCTGCCATAGCAACAACGGCAGAAAGGCTATGACCCCGTTCAGTAGCGCTCGTGAATCACGGGTCTCAACCAGCGCCCACAGCAGCGCCGGGGCGAAAAAGAGCGCAGTGTCAAGCCGGTTCAGCATACCCAGACAGGCCAGCAGCGCAAGCCCCCCAAACCAACGCCGCGTGGCCCGAGCCTCAAGATAGACCCAGATGAAACCGGCCAGGATCAAGTGCGTCAGTGGATTTTCCAGTCCGGAGGTCGCATAGTCCACAAAGGCTTTGGAGAGCGAGAAAACGGCGAGGCCCAGCATCGCCATTCGCGGCGACCGCGCGACGCTGGATATGAACAGCATCACCGCTAGTGCCGAGATCCCAATCGAGACCAACAAGCTGGTGAAGAAGATCTCGCGCGTCAGGAAGTAGAAAGCGCTGATTAGAAACATCCAGAGAGGATGAGTATAGACCTGCACACGCTCGCTCACATTCCATGTCAGGCCATAGCCGTGGATGAGGTTATCCACCGTCCTGAAGGTGATATAGGCATCATCGGAGAGCCAAGCGTTCCGCACCACCAAAACCAGGAATCCAACCAGCAGGAAGCCTACTGCCGCCTTCTGCACCGTCGAGGCTGCCTTTAGCCACGATTTCGGCACGGTCCGCGACCTCAAGTCTGGCCCGGTGATCAGGGCGCCCCGTCCGCGTCGCAGGCCAGGCACTCAGGACCAGTGGCGGTCCAGCGGTAGGCATAGAGTGGCGGTCTCTCCCAATGATGATGCTCGTCCCAGAGGATCACCCCCAACACACCGCTGCGGTGCACCTGCCCCAATTCAGACACCATCACTGCGCGATCCGGCACGACCCCCTCCTGTACTGCCGCCACCACCGCTTCAGCCACTAGGTAGACGGCGTCATAGGTCGGCAGCGCATAGGGGCCGGGCGTCGGGACATGTGGTCCCAGATCCTCGTAAGCCGCAATCCACGGCCCGATCCCCTCTAGATCCTGCGGGAATGGATACGGGGTGACAAAGTAACTACCCAGACCGGCCTGACCGGCAACCGCCTCAAACCCAGGGTGCGCGAGGTCCCAGGCCCCCACTATCTCACCACGCCACCCCGCTGCCCGCCAGTCAACCAGGCGCTCAGCCGACGCCACCGGCGGCAGCAGACTGAGAACAATGTCGACTTCATCGTCGTAGTCGGCCGAAGATAATGCAGAGTCCAATTCGGCCGCCAGGGTCTCAGCGGCGGGGCCGCCGTCCCAGAGAGCCAGAGACTCGGCATCAGGACAGGCCTCGGCGCCCGCTGTCATCATCGCCCATGCTAGAGTCTCGGGTGGCGGCATCAGATTCCAGGTCGAAGGGGCTGGCGGGCCCCATCCCCCCAGGACAATGAAGGACAGCTCTGCCGCAGCGTAGATGGGGGCCGCGGCAGCGATGGTCTCTGGACGATAATGCCCAATGACGATGAGGACGTCTGGATCGATCACCAGATTCTCCGCGATACGGGCCGCCAGCTCGGGATCGCCCCGATCATCGTAAGCCACCAACTCCAGCCGCCAGTCCCCGATCCCGCCGGCTCCATCGATCTCACGAATGGCCAAACGAGCAGCGTAGACGGCATCGTATCCAACAGCACGATGGCGACCCTCAAACGGCGCTACCAGCCCAACCTTGACTACACTGGGCACGCGTGGCGGGAAGCAACCCACCAGCAGCGCGGCAAGGAGCAGAGCGGCCAGACGGCTCGGTTTGGGCCTTCGTCGGAACAACGGCTTGAAGAATACCACTGCCTGAAGGTATCCTATCACGGTGGCAATCAAATCGGAGAAGGAGGCGGGCCGGAACTAGGATCCCAGATAGGTCAGAGCCTTGCGGATCTTGTCATCCAGTGACTGTCCTCCATCGCGGGGAAGCTGTTGGACGGCACGCTGCGCCTCGACGACACTGAAGCCGAGGGCAGTCAGAGCAGCGATGACATCAGCCTCGTCTTCGGAGACCTCCATCTCCACACCGGTATGGCGTTTGATCTTGTCCTTGAGGTGCAGCACGATGGCCTGGCCCGTCTTTGAGCCCACCCCGGGGGCACGAGCCAGCACGTCGGCCTGACCGTTCAGGATCGCACGTCGCAGCGTGTCCGACGAAAGCGTGCTCATCAAACTCAGGGCGGCTTTGGGGCCCACCCCAGAAACACTGAGCAGCAGCTCAAAGAGCTGCTGCTCCTCCACTTCGCTGAAGCCGTAGAGCGTGAGCTCATTCTCTCGGACCTGCAGGTAAGTGTGCAACACGGCACGATCCCCCACCCGCAGGGCCAGGTCAGCAGGGACACAGACCCCGAACCCCACCCCACCCACATCGAGAATCACGAAGCCGGTCTCAACGTGCGCGACCTTACCAACCAACTGTGCGATCATCTCTTACCGTTCTCCAATACCTACTAAAATCTACCATGAGATTTTATGCTTGGTTCCTGCTTCAACGAGGCCGCCAACAATACTGCCGTTG
>PWVB01000272.1 GCA_003562365.1 Anaerolineae bacterium | reverse complement strand
GCGAAGGCGATGAGCGGCACGACGAGGCGTTCGCTCCAACTGTGGGTGATCTGGGTGGGCCAGACTGTCTGAAGATCGCTCTGGCGCGCCTCCATCTCGCCCACGATGCGCTTCAGCGCATCGTGCGACCAGAAGACGTCGGCGTCGGTGAATAGCAGGATCTCGCCCGTGGCCACCCGGCTGAGTTGGTGACAGGCCCAGTTCTTCCCAAGCCAGCCCTCCGGCAGCGGTTGACCGGTCATTACCCTTAATCGCGGATCGCCTCCCCCGGCGGCCCGAGCCGCCTCGGCTGTGCCGTCCGATGAATCGTCATCGAGGACGAGGATTTCGAAGTCGGGATAGCGCTGGTTCAGAAGTTGAGACAAGGTCTGCGGAAGCGTTAGAACCTCATTGCGTGCTGGTATGAGGACCGATACGCGGGGATAGGTGGTAGTCAAGGGGGCTTGATCCAGGCGAGGAAAGGTTAGGGCGTTCACGATCGTTACCGCGGCGACGCCGGTGAGAGCCAAGGTTGCGAAAGCCGCCAGCATTAAGAGTGCCACGCGGCCTAACCTAACGCCGCTGCCTAAAGCGGTTGGGTGAGCGGAAACGCCACTCCGGTGGCCGTCCTAGGTCTTCGCGGTGACGCCAGAGGACGAGCAGCGTCGTGATCCCCCAAACGATCAAATGGGTGGCATCGGGCCAAACCAAAGCCAGATAGGCTCCCATAGCCAGCAGGCCCAGGGCAACGGCCCACCCTGCCACGCTCTGCACCAGATATCCTAGACTCATCGCAATGAGGCCTACAGCGGTGGCGGCACCGTAGGTGAGTCCGATCCATAGGCCGCCAGTGACAGCGACACCTTTGCCCCCTCTACCTTTCAGAAAAGGGGACGCGAGATGTCCGACCAGAGGTGCCACAGCGATAGGCACCATCGCGTAGCCCTGTACAGCGTAGATAGTATAGGCTAGGGCAACCGGCAGTGCCCCTTTTAACATATCTAATAAGACGGCGACGAAGGCCCACGCCCGGCCTCCGGCTCGAAACACGTTGGTAGCGCCGGGATTGCCGTCACCGTAGTCGCGAATGTCGGTACTAAGGGCCAACCGGCCAACTAAAAGCGAAAAGGGGATCGCGCCAGCAACGAAGCCGGCGGTGGTCCAGAATAGGGTACGGGCGATCTCCGGAATGCCCACAATGGTCCTTGGTTACAGGCGCAGCGCACTCCACAACAGGAAGGCGCCCATAGTCAGTCCTCCGGTGAGCGCTGGGCCGGGCAAGCCCCAGAAGAGCAGCTGTCCGAACGCCTCCAAGAACCAGGTCAGGCCATAGATCAGGAGCAAGGGCGCCACCGGCGTTGTCACCGGTGCGGTACCGGGCAGGGTGATCCAGGTCATCAGCGCCGCAGCGCCAAACCAACCGGCGTAGTTGGTCCAGGGGATGCCGAAGAGGCGTGGCGCCCCGCCACCAACGGCGGGGTCATCCCAAGTCCACATCCCCCACGCCACCATCTGGGGGTCAAGGAAGAGATCCCAGGCGGTGAACGCGAGGGCCGCCACCACCACAAACTCAAACGGCGAATCCCCGGCGATGATGGCAGCCACAGCCCACGCCGGCGGGAGCATCATCAGCCACGCCAAGGGTATCAACAGCGGCACCTCACCCAGCTGTGGCTGAAGCCGTTCGGTATAACTGTAACGTCCAAACGGGAATCCGGTCTTCGAACCTAGAAACTCCACACCCCAGCCCATCGCTACGATCAACACTGCGGTCCTCAGCGTCCTGGCAGTCCCCCATGCGGGAATCAAAGTACCAATAACGGTTGCGGCCTGTAGCAGGACACTCACTCCCACGCCCCAGGTCTGAGCACGGGCACCCCAGATCCACCTCAGGATCGGTACGGTGATCATCGTCAGCAGCCATCCGACCAGCAGAAGCTGAGCCGGTAGCGAGAGCTCTCGCATAGCTTGGGCCATCCAAGTCAGCATCCGAGTTCATCTCCCACAAGCCCTAGGCCTCCGGCGGAGACGTCAGCAGGGCCTCGATGTCTCCCGCGACCTCGACCCCTGCGTGGCGTCCGGTGCCCGCAAAGATCGGAACGCCTCCCTCCCGAGCGCTGAGCTGGACCGCAATGCTGGCGCTGAGGGTTTCAGCCACCGGCCGGCCCATGTCGGCCTTGCTGGGGCCACGAAGCTCTCCGGCGGGTGCGCGCTGTACGACAAGGTTAAGCTGGTAGAGGTCATCCTCAAGCTGCCAGACGACGACGTGCTCCTCAACGCTCAGGTGGGTGATGGTGGCCCCGGTATAGGTGGCAAAGCGGTACAGTGTACCGTTGACCAGCAGGCCGACGATGAAGCCCGGGAAAGCGGTCCCCAGCCAGGGGATTATCGCGGTCGACGCGGTGATGCAGATCCCTGTGTTCGCAAAGTGGTTGCTCTGCATCCATATCCAGCCGGCAGGAAAGGACCGTCCCCAATCCTTCTCGATATAGCCCCGCCCACCGCCGAACGCCACCGATCCACGCTCGGTCTCCAGCGTGCCGTCGAGGCCGTGATCGAGGCTCAGTACGCCATGGTAGCATTCCATGCGAGGCACCCAGGCATACCAACCCATAATCCCAGGCTCAGCGAGCGTGACGGGCCAGGGCTTGAGACCGGAGAAACGGACCGTACCCGTCAGGGGCAGGTCGCCGTCCTTCAAGCTCAGTGTCAACCCCCGCGCGTCAAAACGGTTCTCGCCGACCTTAACGTCCAGTGTGTGCTCATCGGCGTGGAAGGCGTCGATGGGATAGCGATGATAGCTGGTCCTGCCGCTAACGCCGTCCAATACCTGGACAAAACTGTGGGGGCCATCCGCTGCACCGCCCAGCGAGATGCCGGGGATGATAGCGTAGCGATGTGCCTGAGTGGCGTCCACGACCTTGAAGTACCAGCCTTCAAAGTAGGGTGACTGTTCGCGCCGCCCGTGGTAGCCCTCTGGATGCAGTGTCTTCCTGATCATTGGGTCACCTCTCGTACTGATTGCCTGTCGGGTGGGCGCGGTGCTCCAGCTCCCAGAAGCAGGGCGTGAACCAGGTCGAAGATCAGCAGGAATCCGCCCTGCACAACGATGCCCCAGCCTATGCCGCGCCAGAGGCTATCGTTTCGACCCTTGGTAGTTGCCAGCACCACCCCGCCGGTCACATAGCCAACGTCCAGCGCGGCGTTTATCCAGAGCACCCGATGCAGCGTCGTGCGCATCTCCAATTGTCGAGCCGGGGTATGCGCGTCGGACTGGGCGGCCTTGCTTCGGGCGCTCCGGAGGCCCAGCCACGCGATGCCAGCGTCGATCAAGCCCCAGCCGACGAACTGCGAGCCGACGCCTCTCCAAAAGCGGTCCGCTGATAGCCCCATCACAGCGCCAGCCGCCACGCTCAGGCCACTCCAACTCAGAAGGCGTCTCCCTAGGCTGGCCTGAGCTTGCCAAACGTCATTTGTCACTCGGGTCATCGCATACCTCAGCAAACTGTCTATATACCGCGAACGAATTTGGTCGCCAGCCAGGCCTTGAGGAAAGGCACAGGTGGCACCGATGCCATCAACTGCAAATTCTCGCCGAGGCCTCCTTCTTCGTCCAGAAAACGGAGGACCCGCTGAACCGGGTTACGTATAAAAAGTTGCATGAAGATGCTCTGAGCCAAGTGGCCCTGTTGCTCCAGAATGTGGAGTAACATCGCGTCAAAAGTGTGGTAACGCCGCGGCGGGGTTGGTAGATCGAAAGGATGGCCCTGGGATGTCAACGATCGGACAATCGCTGCCGAATCGCGGTCGATGCGTGAGAAGGCGTAGCCGCTAGACGCCTTGACCCGGCCTCCCCGGGTTCCGATGTTGAGTACCCGATGACCGGCCCGGCGTGGCGTCACGTGGTCAGTCATCGGGATCAGATCCTGTTCCTCGTCGAGAATGCGGTAGGTCTCGACCTTTAGGACGGTCTTCAAGTAACGTCGCAGCGCCATCTCGTAATCCGCCCGGGGCAACAGACTCGCTGAGAAGAGCGTGTACTCTACCATACCCCGGGTCTCCGAGTAGGGCAAGACGTAGACAAAACGCATCACGCCGTGCTGTGGCGTTCGAAAGTCGAAAAACGTAGGTGTCTGTGGATCGAAGACAGGCGTGGCGCTCTCGATTTCCCAACCTAGGAAGTGCTGGACGAGGTAGTGATGGTTCGTCCCCAGCGGGCGGTATGCAGAAGACCGATAGCGGCTGTCGAAGACCCAATCGCCGGTAAAGGTGAGGGCATTGACAAGGACCTCGGCCCGGTCGGGCCCATCGGCGATGGTCTGCACCGTGCCGTGTCTGAAATGCACGTTGGGCAGACGGGCTAGGTGGCTGCGCATAAAGCGATAGAAATCCAGTGCCCGTACCATTCGATAGCGATAGGGAGCTAGGTTGAGGTTGAGCGTTTCTGATTCGCTTACCACGAGGAGACGGTCCCAGATGCGGTAGGCCAGGTCATCCAAGTAAGAGGGCTCAGGGCTCCAAAAACACCAGGTATGGTCGTTGCGATCCTTGACGGCTTCGTCGATGATGAGCATCGACAGTCCCGGACGAGCCAGACTCAGGTGATAGGCCAGGCTCAAACCGGCGGCGCCGCCGCCGGCTAGGATGACGTCATAGTGTCCAACGTGCTGATCCGAGCGAATTGGCGCCTTTTGAGGGTCTCGCTTCACGTATAGCCTCGAGCATAAGCGCGCCACCAGATCCCGGGCAGTCGCCGCAACTTGTCCTGCGCGCTGACGTGAGCGCGGCGCTGAAAGACCTGCATGTCGTGGGCCTCAATGTCGTCAAGGATGGCCTGATAGAGCTCGGCAGCGGCGCCGATGGCGAACCGACCGTCACGATGTAGATATGCGACCCCGGGGAGCGACTCGGCGTATAGATTACGGATGCGCTGAATTTGGAAGTGCATGAAGGCGCTCCAACGATCATCGACGCGACCAGCCTCGAGGTCTGCCTCGGTTAGATCGAAGGTGGACAGCTCCTCTTGAGGTAGGTAGAGTCGACCTGTGACCCAATCTTCACCAATGTCGCGAAGGATGTTGGTCAGCTGCAGCGCCACGCCAAGTTTGACGGCATAGGGAAGTGCTTCAGGGCCCGAGAAACCGATGATGTGCATGGCCATCAGGCCCACCGTGGAGGCGACACCATAGCAGTAAGCAGTCAGATCCTCGAAGGTCGCATAGCGTGTCTGAGTGAGGTCGCGGGCTACACCATCAATCAACTGCTGCGCGTAGAGCTGGGGGATGCCGTAGGAAGCCTGGGCATCGCTCCAGGCGAGGACGAGGGGATCGTCTGGATCTTCGCAGTCCCCAGTGACCCGTTCACGCCACTGCTCAAGTGCCTTCTGGCGATGGACTTCGGACTCGCTTCCCGGATGGTCGACAAGGTCGTCACTGGTGCGGCAGAATGCATAGAGCGCCCGGACCGCGCGGCGCTTCTTCGGAGGCAGGAGCTGTGAGGCGAGGAAGAAGGTGCGGCTGTGCTCACGGGTAACGTCCGCGCAGACCTGATAGGCTCGCTTAAGGGCTTGCTCCGTAACATCGACGCAGGCATCGCTGGGCGGGCTCTGGCTGCCCTCATAAGCCCAATTCAGTAACTGATGCTCCCAGGACCCCACACTCACGACCGCTGGTCTCCTACCGTGACTCACGATATCGCATCGCCGTTGGCGGCGATGGCGTCCCGACTAATCAAATTCCAAGATGCTCTCAAACAAATTATACTCTAATCCGCTTCCCGTGCAAAGTTGGGCGAAACCTGGACCGGTTAGGGCCGGTATCACAACCTGACGAGACTATGCAGAGCCCACCTCAATCAGGACGCCACGGGCGAGAACCACGGCAACGGCAGGATGCTGAGAAGGAGGACCAACTCGGCCAACTGCAGCTCCTCTTGCTGTAGTTGTGGGTCGGAAAGCTTCATTGATCCTCCCCCGAAAAAGTGGTAATGTTTCTCAATGGACTTGATGAACTTGTGTAGAAACGGTCGTGCCAGAATTCCTTGGAAGAGCCTTCGTAACACCTCCAAAGAACGGAAATGGACTGGGAAACGTTGTACTGCCCCAATGAGCACTGTGATTACTATGGTGTGCCCTTCAAAACGAGCTTGCTGGTGCGCACCGGAACAAGTTATGGGTATCCGCAAGCCTT
>PWVB01000190.1 GCA_003562365.1 Anaerolineae bacterium | reverse complement strand
TTTGGAACCCCGACACTTCCGTCTCGTTGGTTAGCCTGGCAGGCTCGGCGTCTTGCTCACCGAGGCGACACGGCATTGGCATCTCTCAAAATGGAACTGCAACCGGGGCAGGTGGTGGACGACTCCGTCGAGGTGCTTACCTACGTTGCTGACGGTGGGTTGGATCGAGGCGTTCCGATTGGCGTGGTCTTTCCGTATACCACCGCCGATGTGCAGACCATTGTGCGTTGGGGCAAAGTGCATGGTATCCCTATTGTAGCGCGTGGTGCCGGCACGGGTTTGGCTGGCGGTGCTGTTGCGCTACGGGGCGGACTGATCCTTCAGTTCTCGCATATGAAGCAGTTGGTTGATTTTGACCGGGCGGGTCGCAGTGCTATAGTTCAGCCCGGAATGGTAAACTTGGCCCTGGATGAAATCGCTCGGACCGAAGGCCTCTTCTTTCCACCCGATCCGGCCAGTGGTCGTGCTGCCACGGTAGGAGGCAATATTGGGGCGAATGCTGGCGGTCCGCGCTGCTTTAAGTATGGCGTCACGACCAATTATGTCACCGCTTTGGAAGCTGTCCTTCACAATGGCGAGCGGGTTCAACTCGGCTCGCGGGCTCTGGATGCGCCTGGTCTGGATCTCGTCGGGCTATTCAACGGCGCTGAAGGAACTCTCGGTATCGTCACAGAGGCAAGCGTGCGGCTGCGCCGCGACCCGCCGGCCGTCAGCACGCTGCTGGTGGCCTTCGATTCTATCGCGCAGGCTGGCGAGGCCGTCTCAGCCGTGATTGCTGCGGGCTTGGTGCCCGCCACAATGGAGATGATGGGGCAGCGGATGATGCGGACCATTGAGGCGTACAATCATCCAGGGCTTCCGGTTGAGGCCGGGGCGGTCCTCATCATCGACGTGGATGGCTATCCGGCGAGTGTGCTGCCGCAGATCGACGAGCTGGTCGAGGTCCTACAGGCCAACGGTGCGCAGGAACTGCGCGTGGCTCAGTCCGCGGTGGAGCGTGCCCAGATATGGTATGCGCGGAAAAGCGCAGCCGGGGCTATCGCACGGGTAGCCCTAGATCACTATACGGTGGACGGGTCGGTGCCTCGCAGTAAGCTGGCCGAGACGCTCCGCAAGGTTATCCGCATCTGTGAGTCGCTCGATCTGGAGGCCCTGTTCCTGCTCCACGCGGGCGATGGCAACCTCCATCCGCTGGTGTTGGTTCCGGATCCCGACGACGTAGCGTTCCTGGAGCGGCTCCACGAAGGTGGGCGGCAGATGTGCGAGCTCTTTGTGGCTCAAGGTGGCACGATTAGCGGGGAGCACGGTATCGGCATCGAGAAGCAATCGTTTATGCCCTTGATGTATGGCGAGGCCGAGCTGGCGGCGATGCACGAGATCAAGATGCTCTTCGATCCCGACCTGCTGCTTAACCCCGACAAGGTCTTTCCAAAGGGGCAAAGTTACGGGGCATGCACCTTGATTGAGGAGAGAACACCGCTGGATGTGGACGTCTCCATCATCGCTCCGCAGGATGAGGAGTCGGCATCAGCGGCCATCTGTGGTCTGAGCGCGGCGGGGCGCAGGATCGGCATTCGGGGAGGCGGGACTAAGTCCGGGCTTTTGGGACCCGGAGAGGTGACACTGAGTACGTCAGGCCTGACCGGCATCCACGACTATGTCCGACAGGACCTCTACGTCACTGCAGGCGCCGGTACCCCGTTGGCGGCGCTCCAGAGCGAACTGGCGCGCGATGGGATGTGGGTGCCGCTGTTGTCGCCTTGGCCGTCGGCGACTGTGGGTGGAATCGTGGCCAGTACCTTCAACGCCCCGCTGCGGATGCTGTACGGGAGCATCCGGGACCTGGTGCTGGCACTTACCGTGGTGCTGCCCGATGGGCGGGTGCTCCGCCTGGGACGTCCAGTTATGAAGAACGTCGCGGGTTACGACCTGATAAAGCTCTTCGTGGGCGCTCACGGTGTGTTGGGCTTGATTACAGCGGTGACCTTCAAGTTAAGTGCCCGACCGCGGTTCTTCAGGACCTTGGTGGTGCCGGCGGCGACAGTGGGGCAGGGCGTCGCTTGGGCGTCTCGTCTTGCCGAGAAAGCCTTGGTGGCCTCGGCGGTGCTGATCGGGTCGCCGATGGACGATCTTGTCCAAGTGGAAGGGGAACAACCCGCACTGCTCTATACCGCCGAGGGCCTGCCCGAGGATGTAGATGCTGAGATTCGCCAGGCGCGTGCGCACCTCAAGGCCTTGGGAGCGGCTGACGCCGATGAGGTAGAGGCGACCGGTTGCGAGTTATGGGCTAATTGGATCGCTGCCGAATTGAGCCTGGATGACAAACTGGTGCGGATAGGTGTGCCGCCTTCGGACCTTCCGGCCCTGGCTGGTGAGCTCCGGTCCACTCTGGATGCGGTGTCGACGGTAGTGGATATGCCTAATGGCCATCTTTATCTGCGAGGCGCCTTTGACCTGCACCTGATGCGCTCGATAGCGGCCAAATGGGGTGGCTATGCCGTGGTTCTGAACAGTGGCCGCCCTTTGTTGGGTGGTCCTGAGGCGATCTGGGGCTCTGAGCCGGCGGGGCTGGCCCAGATGCGCGCGATCAAGGCCCAATGGGATCCTGTGGGCAGCTTCAACGCTGGAATGTCTATATATGATGAAGGGAGCAACAACCAATGACGCAAGCAGTTGATCGCATTCCTGTAGCGGTGATAGAAGGGTTTATGGTCGATGTCTTTAAGGCGCAGGGTGTGTCTGATGAGGACGCCCGTATCTGCGCTTCGGTGCTCATCGCGTCCGACCTGCGGGGCATCGAATCCCACGGGGTGGGGCGTCTGAAGTACTACTACGATCGCATTCAGGCTGGTATTCAGTTTCCCGATGCTCAAATGGAGATTGTGAAGGAAACGGAGACGACGGCGCTGGTGGATGCCCACCACGGGATGGGCCATCCTACTGCCTACCGGGCTATGCAGTTGGCAATTGGGAAGGCCAAGGCTCACGGGATGGGTGGGGTTGCTGTGCGCAATGCAACCCATTTCGGCATCGCGGGCTACTATCCACTGATGGCTGCCGCAGAGGGCTTGGTTGGCTTCGCTTTCACCAACGCCCGTCCTTCGATCGCTCCAACCTTTAGCTCAGAGCCGATGTTGGGCACCAATCCCATCGCCTTTGCTGCCCCATCAGATCTGGGATTTCCCTTCTGCTTTGATGGCGCCACGTCGATCGCCCAGCGCGGGAAGATTGAGGTGGCTGAGCGGGCCGAGAAGCCCGTGCCGGAGGGTTGGGTGATTGATGCGCAGGGCGAGCCTATGAGCGATCCTCAGGCGATCCTGGCAGCGATTCCTGACTTTGAGGCCGCGTTGCTGCCACTGGGTGGGGCCGGTGAGACGTTGGCCGGATACAAGGGATATGGATTGGCCACGATCGTCGAGATTCTCTCAGCTGCGCTGTCAGGCGGCCCCTTTATGAAGGATCTGCTGGGTTTCGAGGAGGATGGGACGCGCCGACCGCATATGTTGGGACAGTTCTTTATGGCCATCAATGTAGAGCACTTTGTCCCGCTCCCGCTGTTTCGCCAGATCGTCGGAGATATGGTGCGAGCTTTGCACGCGGCGCGTAAAGTGCCCGGTGAGGACCGGATCTATGTCGCGGGAGAGAAAGAGCACGAACGGGAACGTGAGATTCGGGAGAAAGGCGTCCCGGTTAACCGAAACCTACGGCAGCAGCTTCAGTTTATGCGCGACACGTTGAATGTAAAGGGATACGACACCAGCTTCTAGCCGGTATGGTGTCAGTCCAGTCAGCAGGGTATTCACAACAGGAGGCGATTATGGGCGATAAGCAGGATCTGGTTTTCCTGGCGATAGATCTGGGCGCGGAGAGCGGGCGGGTGGTCGCTGGTCGCTTCGACGGGCAGCGGGTTGATCTGGAGGAGGTCCATCGCTTTCCTAACGGACCGGTGGCGGTCCGCGGGAGCCTTTTTTGGGACATTCTGCGCCTCTGGACTGATATCAAGGCAGGCCTGGGATTGGCCGCGGAACGCTATGGTGAGCGGATTGTCGGCATCGGCCTGGATACTTGGGGCGTCGACTACGGGCTTCTGGCCCGGGACAGTTCCCTGCTCGGCAATCCATACCACTATCGCGACAGCCGCACCGATGACATGATGGAGGCTGCGTTCCGGAAGGTGCCGCGCGCCGAGATCTTTGAACGCACGGGCATTCAGTTTATGCAGCTCAACACACTCTACCAGTTGATGGCGATGGTGGAGTCTGACTCGCCGCATCTGGCAGCGGCCGATACTTTCCTCAATATCCCCGATCTGCTCAACTTCTGGCTGACCGGTCGCAAGGTTAGCGAGTTCAGCATCGCCACGACAACCCAATGCTACGATCCCCGGACAGGAGACTGGGCCCACGCGATGCTGGAGAAGCTAGGGATTCCCAGCAGAATCTTCGGTGAGATCGTGCCGCCGGGTACCGTCCTGGGCCCGCTGCTGGGCTCGGTTGCCGAGGATACTGGCTTGGGGCGCGTCCCAGTGATCGCCCCGGCGACGCACGACACGGGCTCGGCAGTGGCTGCGGTCCCTATGGATCCGGATAACGCGATCTATTTGAGCTCGGGGACTTGGTCGTTGATGGGGGTTGAGGTTCGGACGCCGATCATCAATGACAAGATGCTGGCTTACAATCTGACCAATGAGGGCGGCGTTGGAGAGACTTTCCGCCTGCTGAAGAATATTATGGGCCTCTGGTTGGTGCAGGAGTGCCGGCGTGAATGGCAGCGGGCCGGTCAGGACCACGACTATGGGGAGATGGTGGCGATGGCCGCGGAAGCGCCGGCGTTTGGTCCCCTTATTGCCCCGGGCGATGCGCGATTCCTTCCCCCGGGGGATATGACGGTTCGTATTCGAGCCTTCTGCAAGGAGACCGGTCAACAACCCCCGCAGAGTAAGGGTGCGTTCCTGCGCACAGCTCTTGAGAGTTTGGCCCTGGAGTATCGCTGGGTCGCCGAACGGCTCGACGAACTCACGGGCACGGGTTTAGAGACGGTTCACATCATCGGTGGCGGTGCCAAGAATGAGCTGTTGGACAAACTGGCGGCTGATGCCACCGGGCGCACCGTTGTAACTGGGCCGGTGGAAGCCACTGCGCTGGGGAACGTGCTGGTGCAGGCGCTGGCGCTAGGGCATCTCGACAGTGTTGCCGAGGGTCGTGAGGTTATCCAGCGCTCCTTTGACTTGAAGACCTTTGAGCCGGACAAAACTGCGGCATGGGATGCCGCCTATGAGCGCTATCTGCGGCTTCGCCCCGCGTAGCTGCTCGCCTGAACTACATACACGACGGCCTGGCTGAGATACAGCCAGGCCGTCGTGGTTAGGGTGAAGTCAGTCCTCCAGCGGGACGTGGCAGAGCCACCAATCCAGACAGCCTTCCTGACCACGGCGCTCTTCAGCATCCTCCTCACTTGAGGGTGGGGGAAGGATGACGTCATCGCCGAAGAGTTCGTTGTTTGGCCAATTGGCGGGCATTGCTACGCCTTGGTCGTCGGAGACCTTAAAGGCCTTGATCATCCGCAACAGTTCATCAAAGTTGCGGCCCAACTCAGCGGGATAGTAGAGGATCGCCCGGACCTTGCTGTCCGGATCCACGATGAATACGGCTCGCACAGTGTGCGTGGGGCTGCCAGGGTGGATTAGGCCCAGCATATCGGCGACTTTGCCAGTGTCCGCGATGATGGGGAACTCGATCTTGACGTTAAGGTTGTCTCGAATCCAGTCGGTCCACTTGATGTGGCTGAAGACCTGGTCGACGCTGAGACCGATCAGCTCGGTGTCCAGTTCCCGGAACTGATCGTAGCGCTTCTGAAAGGCGTAGAACTCGGTTGTGCAGACCGGGGTGAAGTCAGCCGGATGGCTGAATAGGATGAACCACTTTCCACTGAGTTCGTCGGGCAGGGTCATTGGGCCGTGGGTCGTGCTAACCTTTAGCTCCGGAAACCTATCGCCGATGAGAGGGATGCCTTTGTTTTCCATAGATTTCTCCGCAGGGGACTCCCCGTTTTAACGGGGAGGGGAATGCGGTTCCCCTGTGCATTCCGTAAGGTTGACCATAGTTCATTTCGTGGTACAATACGAGTATGAACAAGACACAGACCAGCGTCCGATTGACACAAGAAGCGAT
>PWVB01000173.1 GCA_003562365.1 Anaerolineae bacterium | reverse complement strand
CCTGAATGTATCTGGTATGTTGGCAAACCATTGTTTGGCCCGGGCAATCAGCGACGTTGGATTTGCCGAATTTCGTAGGCAGTTAGCGTACAAGACAGCATGGTATGGCTCTGAATTGATGGTAGCCGATAGGTTTTTCCCATCATCGCGCTTGTGTGGTCACTGCGGCTGCATCAATTCGGAGTTGAAGGTGTCAGACAGAGAATGGACATGTGACTGTGGTGCAATACACGACCGCGACTTGAACGCGGCGATCAATCTACGCAATTTGGCATCAAAAACTACCGCCAGTTCGGCGGAAAGTCACGCTTGCGGAGAGGATATAAGACCAACAGCAGTATTGTTGGCGGCCTCGTTGAAGCAGGAACCAAGCATAGAATCTCATGGTAGATTTTAGTAGGTATTGGAGAACGGTTTGGCAGCTTTGATCGGAGAGGAGCTGTTGTGAAGCTTGGCCTGATGAGTTCCGTCTGCCCACAACAGTCGTTGGTCGAGTTGATCGAGACGGCCAAGACCTACGGCTATGCTGGCATCGAGTTTCGCGCCCAGTGGGGACACCGGCACGGAATCGAGCTGGAGGCTAGTAAGAGCGATCTGCAGAGGGCCCGCCGGCAACTGATGGATAGTGGCATCGCCGTCAGCTGTATCGCGACTGGTGTTCGTTTCAACTCACCGGAAGCGGCGGACCATCTGCCACAGCGTGAGCTGCTGCATCGCTATATCGAGTTGGCCGCGCACGTTGGGGCACCGTATCTGCGCACCTTCAGTGATCCGCTGCCGGAGGACGCGCCGTCGGCTCGCGATGCCGTGCTGGATCTCGCCGCAGCATCCTACGCTGCCGTGGATTCTTGGGCGGCGCACCATGGCGTGGTGGTATTGGTGGAGACGCACACAAACATGAAGGCAGAGTGGGCAAGGCGCATCCTCGATGCAGCAAAGGCGGATCACCTCCAGGTGCTCTGGCACATCGAGCATCATCTGAGCAGAGGTCAGTCAGTGGACGACGCCTACGGCCTGCTGCAGGGCCACATCCGGCACGTCCACTTCAGCGCTCAGCCCGGGACTGTGGCCGAGATGCCGCCTGGCGCGGCATCTCCAAACGCGCGTATGTTCGAGTTGTTGGCTGCGGAGGGCTTCGCAGGCTTTTTTTCAGTCGAGATCATCAACCCCGATGACGACCATACTGTGCTGGTGCTGCATGCTGATAAGTATGCGACCTATGTGGCGGCGGCGGACGCGCCGCGCTATCCTTAAGGAGTTGGTCTGTGTCCAGAAGACTTGGTATTGGTCTGATCGGCTTGGGCGAGATCGCCTATAAATCGACCGGTGGGGTCCTGCTGCGCACCCCGAACGTCACGATGGTGGCCGGGATGGACCCGCTTCCAGAGATTGCAGCATCCTACGAAGCAAGGTTCAAGATTCCGTGCTCGACGTCACTTGACGATGTCCTAAAGAACCCTGAAGTAGATGCTGTTGTGATCTCGACGCCGCACGATCTGCACGTCCCGTTGGGAATCCGGGCAGCTCAAACCGGCAAGCACGTGATCGTTGAGAAGCCCATGGCTACTACTCTGGACGATGCTGACGACCTCATCGCAGCTTGTCAGGAGGCCGGTGTGAAGCTCTCCTCGAAGGAGGGAGGCGTGCGCTACCAGCCGGCGACGGCTCGGGCTAAGAGGTTGTTGGACGCCGGTGTGATTGGAGATGTTATGGCCACACAGGTCTTCGGCGCCGCTAACAAGCCGGAGAGCTACTGGAGTGGCGGCTACAGCGGTCGCGTACGGACCACCTGGCGAAGGTCCAAGGCTGAGTCCGGTGGCGGCATCCTCATTATGAACTACATCTACGACATCTACCGCCTCCGTTATATAACCGGCCTTGAGGTCGCCAGGGTCTTCGCCGAGTATGATACTTACCGGACGCCTGTAGAGGTGGAGGACTTCATCGCTGTGACCCTGCGCTATACTAATGGCGCCATTGGTACCTTCATGGCAAGCTCCTGCGCGCCCGGTGCCGCCAAGAGCGGTATCCGGGGCACACGGGCCGCTGGTAACCGCATCTTCGGCACGGCGGGACAGATCGTGTTTGAGGATGGTGACCTGCTTGTCTATACTGAGATCGGTGGCGATGGCTTGGAATCTGGTTCGTGGAACCAACTCTCCTTCTCGCAGGACTTCGGTGATGATACCTACGTGACCTACTTCGAGCGCTTTGCCGAGGCCGTCCTTGAGGACCGTCAGCCTGATATCCCTGGTGAGGAGGGGCGGCGCAATCTTGAGATCTTCCTGGCGGCCTACCACTCAGGAGAGACTCACGAGCCGGTAACGCTGTCTGAATAGGTGTCCATGGCGCACCTCAGTCAACGGCCCAATGTGCTTATCGTCTTCGCCGATCAGTTGTGCGCCCAGACGACCGGATCTGCTGGCGATCCCAACGCCTGCACCTCGGGATTAGACCGGCTGGTGGGTGAGAGTCTCAATCTGACCCATGCCGTATCGAGGCACCCGGTCTGCTGCGCCTATCGCGCCAGCTTGATGACCGGGCAGTATCCGCTGATCTACGGTGTCTACGTGAACGCTGTACCCTTGGGGGACGGACACGTGTTGATCGCCCAGGCCTTCGCTGTCCAAGACTACGCTACCGGCTAAACTGGTAAGTGGCATCTATATGGCAGCCCTGACGGCGCCTACGGGCGACATGCGGCCTGCATTCCACCTCAGAGTCAGCAAGGCTTTGACACCTGGAAAGCCTTTGGGTGTAGCTATCGCTACCATACCTCGCCCTGTTTCGCCGATGACTTCCGAGAGCCCCGACTTGGGGACGGCTACGATGCCGTGGCCCAGACGGAGGAGGCTTGCCGCTATATCTCTGACCACGGTGATCAGCAGCCGTTCTTCCTTATGCTCTTCTCGGGGCCGCCCCACGCTCCCTACGACGAAGCGCCTGCTGACTGTCTAGCGCGGTTTCGTGATCGGGAGATCCGCTTGCGTCCTAATGTGCCGGCAGCTCAGAGGGCCGTGGCGATCAGAACTCTACGCCGTTACTACGCCCATATCGCGGCGCTGGACGGCTGCGTGGCCGCCTTGCTGGGGGGTCTGGAGGAGCGCGGCATCACCGAGGACACACGGCTCGTCTTCACCGCGGACCACGGCGACATGCACTTCAGTCAAGGCTTGCAAGCCAAGCACTGTCCCTGGGACGAGTCGAGTCGCGTGCCCTTCCTCCTGCGTTGTCCTCGGTGCCTAGGGCACCAGGGACGCTGTGGTGATCTCCTGCTCGAAGCCCCGGATACAATGCCGACACTGCTGGGATTGGTTGTTTGGGCTGAAGGTGCTCTCGACGGTGGAGAGGCGCGATCTCACGCCGCTGCTGTGCGACCGGGCCGATCTCCGCGTACCCTCCTCGGCCTTTCTGTCGGTGCCAGTCAGCTACGGTATGCTGCGCACCCAGAGATTACCGGCTTACCGTGGCGTGCGTACCCACGGCATATCTATGTGCGCAACATACAGGGTCCTTGGCTGCTCTATGACCACGAGGCCGATCCCCATCAGCGGCCTACATCGAGCGTGACGGACTCAGTCACTATCGGGAGGTTGCCAACGCCTGGGGGATGCTCGCCGCGGTCTGTGGACAACCCTGTTACAGTAGCGGGATAGTAGTGCGACATAACCGCAAAGGAGAATGATGGCTAGGATCACGATTAACCCTACGGACTTTGTGAGCACCATCAACCCGAATATTTACGGACATTTTACCGAGCATCTGGGGTGGTGTGTCTACGGTGGTATCTGGGTCGGAGAGAATTCGTCCATCCCCAATACTGACGGCATTCGCGATGATGTCGTCGCAGCACTGCGCAAGCTCAAGCCTCCGGTCATCCGGTGGCCTGGGGGATGCTTCGCTGATGACTATCATTGGGAGGACGGTGTAGGCCCTCGCGCTGAGCGCCCGCGGCGAGTCAACATCCACTGGGGTGAGGTCGTCGAGCCCAACAGCTTCGGCACTCAGGAATTCGTGCGCTTCTGCCGTATGGTGGGTGCCGAGCCCTATCTGGTAGGCAATGTGGGTTCCGGCACCGTCCGTGAGCTGCGTGAATGGGTGGAGTACTGTAACTTCGACGGCGACAGTACGCTGGCGGAGCGGCGGGCTGCCGATGGCAGTCCCGCGCCGTTGGACGTGACCTACTGGGGGATCGGCAACGAGAACTGGGGCTGCGGGGGCAGCTTCTCACCGGAGGACTATTGCACAGAGTTCCGTCGCTATGCGACCTATGTGCGGGGATTCGGTAAGCAGCTCTTCGCGATTGCCTGCGGCCCGTCGGGGAACGATATTGAGTGGACGATCCGGTTCTTCCGTAAGCTACGACGGGATTACTGGGACTTCCGTAACATTCACGGCTTCGCGGCGCATTATTATAGCGGCACCGCTGGTACGGCAACGACCTACACCGTTGATCAGTGGTACGAGCTCATTGCTAAGGGGCTGCGTATGGAGCAACTGGTAGTGCAGCAGCGGGCGGCGATGGATGCCTACGATCCTGAGCGGAAAATCGGGCTAATTGTCGATGAGTGGGGCACCTGGCACCCAGTGGAACCGGGCACCCCGCCGCGTTTCCTGTATCAACAGAACACGCTGCGCGATGCGTTGGTCGCTGCGACGACCCTGGACATCTTCAACCGGCATGCCGACAAGGTGGTGATGGCTAACATCGCTCAGACGATCAATGTTCTGCAGGCAATGATTCTGACCCATGAGGATCAGATGCTGGTGACCCCCACGGGGCTGGTCTACGGGATGTATGCTCCACACCAGGGCGGGACGGCGGTGCGCACAACAATCGACTCCGCGTCGATGGTCTACAAAGTGCGAGATGGTGAGGAAGATCTGTCGCTCGTCTCCGGCAGTGCCTCGCTGAAAGGCAGCAGGCTCTTCGTGACGTTGACCAACAGCCACGCGGAGGACGATGTTGAGGTCAACATCGCCTTGCTGGGCGGTGCCTCGGTTCGGGAAGCCCAGGCCGAGGTCCTCACCGGTGAGATCCATATGCACAACACCTTCGAGATGCCCAACGCCATTCAACCTCGATCGTTAGCTATGACGGCGACGGGAGCCTCTTTTAAGGTGACGCTGCCGCCAGCCTCGGTCACGGCTATGACGCTGAGACTGAGCTGAGCCGCCTGTTAGCGAGATAGAGGGGGGAGTGGCTGCTGACGAAAACCTCGCCAAACACTGACAAGCCTTTTCAACTCGCTTCTAATTCTATGCTATACTCGGAGGTGATGAGATCGAGGTTTGGGACATGACCAAAGATCAAGTGATTGTCGACGGCGAGAAACTCTGCTTCGAAGAACCATCTGATGGCTCCTGACAGGGTCGACTTTGAGAAGTGGCTGCATCGAGTAGCGGACTTGTTAGAAACACTCTTTTGCTCAAAGGGTGCCGCTGAAGCTATACACGCCAGCTGAAGCCGCCGAGGCGTTCGGCTTTAAGGCTCGCAGACCTCAAACGCGAAAGCAGCGTGCAGGATAGGCCAAGCTGCAATCGCGCGGGAAGGGATACGTTTACGAGTCCTAAAGCGCCTGAATCGCGAGTTATCCAGCAGACAAGAGGGCCGTGTTAGATGGAATCGCACCAAGAAGAAGATGGCGAAACTGCAGCGGCGCATTGCGAATCGAAGGCTAGACTGCCAGCATAGGATGACCACCCAGATTGCCCGTACGTATCGGGTCATCGGGGTGGAGGACTTGAACGTAGCCGGGATGTTGCGCAATCACCGTCTGGCTTTGTCCATCGCAGATGCGGGGTTTGGTGAAATCCATCATCAACTGGCCTACAGAAGCGAGGGGTACGGGGGGATGCTGGTAGCGATGGACCGTTTCTGCCCGTCGTCGCGTTTGTGTCACGTTTGTGGTTGGATCAATCGTGACTTGACGCTTGCTGACAGAACTTGGACTTGCGATTGCGGCGCAGGACTAGATCGAGATTCGAACGCAGCCCTGAATATCGAAAGACAAGCGTTAAAGATGGTCGCCGGAGTGGGTTCACGGAGACCTAAAACGCCCGGGGAGCGGATGTCAGACGCTTCGGCGCACTCTGCGTCGAAACGTGAAAATATGGCCGAAGAAAGGCGGCCTTCCAAACCGTGTCAGTTTGGCGCAGTTTGGTAAACCAGGATGACCTGATGCTGAAGCGCGAAGACCTTGACGAGCTAATTCCCCCGTCCGAAGCTGCATATGACGTGATTGTCGCCGGTGGTGGGCCAGCGGGCATTGGCGCAGCTCTAGCAGCAGCACTCAACGGTGCCAGGACACTGCTACTGGAGGCTCGTAGTTTCTTCGGTGGCGTAGCGACCGTCGCTCCGTGGATGCCGATGAACCGGCTGCTGTTGGACGACGAACGAAGGGGTGGGGTCCACGACCTCTTCGTCGATCGAATTCGCGCCTATGGTGCGGAGGCCTCGCTTCCGGGACGGACCAATATGATCGATGGTGATGGACTGAACATTCATCCCGACTACCTGCAGCTGGTGACATTTGAGTTGCTGGAGGCTCAGCAGTGCCACTACCGGCTCTACAGCCCGGTGACCGACGTCACGATGGCGGGCGATGCTGTCCGCGGGGTGGTGGCGCGTAGTAAAAGGGGGCTGCAGTGCTTTACTGCTGCTGTGGTCGTCGATGCCACCGGCGACGGCGATGTAGCGGCGGCGGCTGGGGCGGAAATGGTACAGGGCCGGGAGGAAGATGGCCGCTCCATGCCCGTCAGCCTGGTCTTCGCATTGTCGAATGTCGACGTTGAGCGCTTCCTCGGCTATCTAGCCCATAAGCGGCACGCTTTTGACGCCCTCTTGGATACGGCCTTCGAAGAAGGCTTTGCAGTCGCGGCGTGGTACAGCTTCAACCGCGGTACCGTACCGGACGTCCTGGGTGTCAACAACGGCGCCTTTCGCACGATTGGCAACATCGACGGTCTAGAGGCAAGCCACCTGACCGTCGCTCAGCGGATGGGGATCCAGGTAGCTGTGGACTTTGTCCGCTTAGCCCGCGCCAAGTCGATACCCGGGTTGGAGGCTTGCGCCTTAATGCGCGTCGGCGCCGACGTGGGGGTCCGCGACACCCGCCGTCTCGTGGGTGAATATGTCCTCACGGTCGAGGATGCCCGTAATGGCACAGAGTTTGACGACGTCGTCGCGCGGAAGTACGGTGCCATTGACGCCAACCAACTCTATATCGGCGAGATGGTTTCTGGGTTTGCCTATCCCTACCGTAGCCTGCTTCCTAAACGCATCGACAACCTGTTGGTGGCGGGCCGCTGTGGCTCGGCGACCTTCCTGGGTCACGCGGCGGGCAAGAGTATGGGCAATATGATGGCACTCGGGCAGGCTGCCGGGACTGCAGCAGCACTGTGCAGTACGGAGGCTGTCACGCCCCGGAAGCTTGATGTGGGCCACCTGCAGGCGGTCCTGCGCCGGATGGGTGCCAGGCTATAGACACTGTGCAGAGGAGGAGCAATGCACCCGTTTGCGACACTTGACGTTCCGAGCGGTTCGGTAGCCATTCACTGGTTTGGACAGAACTCCTATGCCCTGAAGGATCCGATAGGTACGATCGTGCAGATCGATCCCTATTTCCCGCGTGAGCGCCCCTCGGAGCGCTACATTCACGCTCAGCCGCCACTGGATGAGGCGACGCTGCCGACGGATTTCGTTCTGCTCACTCATGACCACAGCGATCATACCTGTGTAGCGTCGTTGCAGCGGATCGCGGCGGCCTTCCCGACGACGAAAATGGTGGGTTCGGTGGAGAGCGTTGCGCGCCTGGCGCGTGCGGGACTGTCGGAGGCATCGTTGATCCCTGTAGACGCCGGTGCATCGCTCAACCTGGATGCGCTGCAGGTCCATGCTCGCTGGTCGAAGCCACCTGACGGGGTGCCAGCGGAGGGAATCCGTCCTCCCGATGTCACCCACCTGGGCTACGTCATCGAGGTGGGCACGATGCGGATCTACGTCAGCGGCGACCTCATCAACACCTTCGCGGACCACGATGCGCTTGTGGATCCCGTCGCGGCGCTGAAGCCGGAGGTCGGCCTGCTGACAATGCATCCCACCGAGGGCGAGTTCCCCTACTTCGAGGGGGCGGTGAAGCTGGCACTGCGCCTAGGGTTGCGGGCAGCTGTGCCAGCTCACTACGCCTGCTTCACAAAACGCACCTACGATCCCTATGCTTGGGCCGCCCTGCTGCCAGCGGACGGCCCGGTTCCGCTGATCATCCCCTACAATACCGCCGTTGTCTATGCCCGGTAGGCGATGAGGCCTAGGTCAGGGGACCCGGTCGCTGAGGGGCCTCCCTTCGGCTGCTCGCCGGCCTATCGGGGTGCGATCTACTACCTGTTCTACTGGGGTGCGCTGGCGATCTACGGGCCTTTTCTATACGTGCATTTCGTTCACCTGGGATTGAGCGCCTTTCATGTGGGGCTCTTGGGTGCACTGGTGCCCCTGGCACGGCTCGTTGTCGCTCCCTTCACGGCGGCCCTAGCCGATCGGCAGCGTCGGCAGCGGACTGTGTTGAGCGTGGCCTTGGTGGGTGTGGCGGTAGCGCTCTTTCTCCTGCGCTGGCCCCGCCGTTTCGGCCTGATCCTGCCGCTAGCGGTCCTGCTCTCCCTCGGACACAGCATTTCCGTTCCCATCGCCGATGCACTGGCCGCCCGGATGGCGGTCCGTTATCGTATCGACTACGGTAAGCTGCGTGTTTGGGGTTCCTTTGGCTTTGCCGTGATCTCGCTCGCTGCTGGTGCCTGGTGGGCTCAGGCCGGCTACGAGATGATGTTCTTTGTCGGCGCGCTAGGTTTTCTGCCGGCACTATTGGCGGTTCAGGGGCTGGAGACCGCGTCGCCCACGTCTGATCAACACCGCCCACCACTCCGCTTGCTGACCCGCGATACTGCCCTGATGACGTTGCTGGTCGCCAACTTCCTCGTGGGCGCCGGAGAAGGACTCTATGTGACCTTCTCCGGCGTCTATATGGACGCCCTTGGCGGCAGTGGGTTGCTGGTCGGTGGTCTCTTCGGTTTGTCGGCGATCGCGGAGCTGCCCACGATGCACTTTAGCGGTGGTGTCGCCCGACGTCTCGGCAAGCCCAACACGCTGCTGCTCTCCTACCTGATCCTGGCTGTAGCCTTCTTCGGCTATGCGGCGGCGACCACGCCGCTGTTTTTGCTGTTTTGCGCTATGCTCAAGGGCGTGGGCTTTGGGCTCTACTTTGCTATGACCGTGAGCCTGGGCGACGAGCGCGCGCCGGCGGCGTGGGCTGCCACGGTGCAGTCGCTGTTGATGGCGCTGGGCTGGGGATTGGCTCCCTTGATCACCATCCCCCTGGCGGGCTGGCTCTCTGACGCTTTTGGGCTGGCGCCCATCTTTGCCATGGCCGGGGTGCTGGAGCTCTTGGCGCTGGTGGTGCTGGGCTGGGCCGTCGTCAGCCACAAGTTCACCGTAGCGCCGCTACTCGCCTCTACCGACGATCTCTAGAGGAGCCGGTTATCGCCTAGGGCTCGGACTCAGCCACCGGCGGGGCGATGTCTACCAGTGTCGGTTGGCCGAAAGGTGTCCCGGGTGCCACACCGCTGACCCGCACCAGCGTGCCGACCTCCGCCCAATGGTAGAGGGCCCCGGCATCGCCTTGATCGAGGATGATGCAGCCGTAGGATGCCGGATAGCCCAGCACACCGCGGCTCAGACGAACGCCGTAGGACGTGATCGGTAGCTCGTGGATGCCGTTGTAGAAGTTCTCGCGTTCCTCGTAGAAGCCCAGAAAGTAGGGCATGTCCAGTCGCCACCGCGCCGCGAAGGCTAGTTCCTCCTTGAAAAGGATCTGGAACTGGCCAGCCAGCGTAGGGGTCGTGGAGATTCCGCTGGAGGCCCTGAACTCGAAGATTAGTCTATCGTCCTCGTAGGCTCGCAATATCTGCTCAGGAAGATCGATCTCAATGCGTTTGCTTTCCACCAAGGGGTGCGGGAAAAGCACGTCCACCGAGGGAATGGTCAGCACCTGGCCCACATCGATGACGCCTGGATCGACATCCGGGTTGACCTGCTCCAGACGCCATTGGGGGAAGCCGTGGTTGAAGGCGATGTCGTAAAATGTGTCCCCGGGCCTTACAACGTAAGCCCGTGGAGGACGAGTGACCCGTGCGACGACGTGCCGCTCACCAGCGGGGAGAACCTCTGCGATGATCCGCAGCACCGTCTCGTCGACGACCAGCTCACGGGCATCGTCCATCTCTGCCGCGATGGACTCGACCCAGGTGCGGATGGGGTTGGCCTTGAAGCGCAACCCGTAGCCGTTGCCGCGGCGCACCGGCTCGAGCCAGGTAGCGACAGTCGCCGGCGGCGCTGTGAACTCGGCCCGATAGCCGCCCTGCGCCGGGTCGCCGGTGAGTGGATCGCGGACTACCAGGGTGAAGGGTTCGGCCAGGAGCACCCGGGCCTCACTGAGCGCTGGCTCCGGGGAGGCGATGGCGGGCGCGGTGGGGGTCAGTGCGAGCTCGACGGTCTGGGCGTCGGTTGCCAGCGCTGCCACGATCTGCGTCGTCGCGGGCTCGACGTCCAAACTCCGGCCCGTCTTGCCGTCGGCACCGTTGACTTGACCACCGGCGATGGTGAGCGTGGCATCCTTTGGTTCTTCCGCGATCTGTGCTGCGAGCGTCTCGACGTAGGCGCGCACTCGGTCCGGATCGGCGGGTGTAATCGGCAAGGAGATGGCTATCTGCTCGGGGTTGAGGACGGCCAGAGCGCCCAGCCACCAGGGGCGGTCACTGCCGATCTGATAGGCAGTTGCGACGGCGGCGTCGATGTCGTAGGCCTGGCCCACCTTCGCCCAGGTCAGAAGGTCCGTTTGGTTCCCGGCCTGTATTGTGAGGTGCTGCGTCTCGGTCGGAGGAAGCCGGGAGGTCAGGCGCGCGCGGGCAGCCTGACGGGTGAGGTCGCTCAGGTCGATGCCCTCAACCGTCACACCAGGGTAGATACGCCCCTCCGCCCACGGAGCACGATAGCTTGCCCCAATGGCCAGCGCACCGACGACGAGGCCCACGCTGAAGAGGGTCAGAAGGCTTACCGAAATGATCTGCAGTTTGCGCAGCATATCCCACACTATCTCAAGCTCGCATCTCCAGATGCGATTCGCTGTCCCGCTCTCAGATTATAGCCAACGCGCGGCCTCGGACAAGGTGATCGCCTACCATCCATACCGGTCCGGTGACCAGTCGCGTAGCGTGGTCTCCTGCTTGACCATGATGAGCTTGTTGTCCGGCAGATCCTCCATCAACACCACGCCTGGCCCAACGATGCTATAGACGCCAGTCTTCACGCCTGGCATCAGGATAGCGTTGACGCCGGTGCGGCAGAAGTCACCGAGGTATGTGGCATTGGCGAAGCTGTGCGGTCGCTCTCGCCTTCCTTTCACGGTGTGTACAGTCTCAGCGTCATCAAAGCGAAGCGTGCCGCATACGGTGGCCGCGCCGAGATCGGTGTTGCGCCCGAGGATCCCCCAGAACTCCATATAATGATAGAGGTAGACCGTATCGAAGGCCACGCCGGACATCTCCGCGCCGTGGCCGACTACACAGCGATTGCCGATGGCACTGCCGCCTTCAATGAGGCAGTAGTGGCGGATCTTGCAGTCGGACCCGATGACCGCGTTGCCCAGAATCATTGCCCCGTCCACGATCTCAGTGTTGTCGCCCACGACGACGTTGCCCTGGATCAGCACGTTTTGGCCGATGGTAGAGTTCCTTCCCAGTACGACGTGGCCCTCGATACGGGCCGACGGGTCGATGAAGCTGCCCTCACCCAGGCTGTCGGCGCGGATGATCGAACAGAGTTGCTCTACTTTAGTGTAGTTGGCCGCCAGCAGCTGCCACGGCTTGTCCACGTCGATGCACGCCGAGGCGGCGTCGACAGCGGCAACGATCACGTCGGCACGCAGCGCGTCGGCTATGGCCATCTCCATGAACCCTTCAAGCGGTGGCATCATACCCACCGGGATGTCCTCCATTAGCGTGGAGCAAGCCTCAATGGTCGGCCAGAGCGCCGGGCTGATGCCGTAGGCGCAGATGCGCCGGTCCATAGGCCGCCGGGGATGGCCCTCGATGCCCTTGAGCCTGCCATCTGTCGCCGCGGCGCAGATATAGTCGCCCTGCTCACCCTCCCTTACCTGCGCCAACAGCACGGCGGGCAGGCCCTCCTCAAGTCGTTTAGCCAATGCCCGAAGATCCATCGCCTCATAGAGCGTGTCGCCGTTAAGCACGAGAGCATCACCGGTGACGTAAGGCTTTACCGCAGCGAGCGTGAACGCGGCGCCCTGTGTGCAGCCGACGTCCACGATGCGGACTTGATCATGCCCGGCGAAATAATTGGCGATCTGTGCCCTGTGGGGACCGACTGCGATGATCACTTCCTCCACTCCCGCCTCGAGGGCGGCGTCCGCCGCCCATGCAACCAAAGGCCGGTTGGCCACTGGTGCCATTACCTTGTTGCGGATCTGGGCATAGGGCCAGAGGCGTGTGCCTGATCCCCCAGCCAGTATCACAGCCTGCATCGTCTCCTCCTGGTTTTTGAAACCCGCTGCGCCCCGATCCTGGGTGGGTCACTGGGCTGGTTGGCCAGCGCAGCCGGGTGTCCTACCTCGCCGCGACTCAGACTCGCTGATGAGTATACGTCAGGTGTTGCAAGGGCCAAGTCTAGTCCCAGCTTGGCTCTGTCTCGCAGATGCGGGACTTGGAGAAATCACAAGACAGCTGCAGTATAAGATAGAATGGTATGGCGGTGAGTTAGTAGACGTTGACCGCTTCCTTTCGTCCGGTAAGCTATGGCGGCATTGTGGCAGCGTCAACTCAAGCTTGTCTTTGGCAGACATGGAGTGGGGCGGCGCTTGACATCGACCTGAATGCCGCGATCACTATCGCGAATCGAGTATTGGAGACCTTAGCCGGTGTAGGTTTATGGGAGCGCAAAATGCACGCGGTGCTGGTGCTAGACTCTTCGGGGCGGTCGGCGTCGAAACGTGAACATATGGCTGAAGAAAGGCTGCCCTCCAAACTGCGCCATACTGCCGCAGTTTGGTAAACCAGGACACAGATGAGTGATGTTGCCGTTGTTGGACTAGGTGCCACGGGCTCTGCCCTCGCGCGGGCCCTGGTGAAAGGTAGACATCGGGTCACAGTTTGGAACCGGACGGAGTCGAAGGCCGTGCCGTTGATGAGAGAGGGAGCTGCGCCGGCGCCTGACTTGGCATCCGGCGTCGCTGCGAGTCCTGTTGTGATTGTCTGTCTCCGGGACCATCAGCTGGGACATACCCTTCTATCGACACCCGATGTCAGACTGTATCATTCCGACCGAGCCGTGCTGCAGCCGGGTTGCGCCACTTCGCAGGAGGCTCGACATGGCGAGCGTTGGGCGGATGAGAGCAGGGCTGCACATCTCTAGGGAGAGATAATGGTCTATCCGGCGGCCATTGGCACTCCGGAGGCGACTATCCTCGTGGCTGGCCCAGCGGTGACCTTCCAGCGCTGCGAGCCTTTGGTGCGCCTCCTGGCCACCATCTACCTGGAAGACTAAGTTGGAGCGCCTGATGCGTGTGGCCAAGCCATAGGCTTGGCCCTCTTCGGGGCTTTGATTGCGGCACTTTACGGCGCCCAGATCCATGATGCCGAAACCCTGTCAATCGATCTCTACGCGGGCAGGCTGCGAGAAGCAGATGTGGCTACAATTGGTGGAAGGGGCAATGACTTGCTCACAAGAGTCGAGACTGGGCGGTATGGTGAAACGCAAGGTCCGCTGCGGATTGGCGCCGTCGGGGCGGAGCAGCAACTGCAGCACGCTCGGCACACCGGAATTGTCCTTAGCTTTCCGGCCTATGCTGCCAGCGCCTTTCGACGAGGAATGGATGCGGGCCTCGGGTACGCGGACGTAGCTGCCCTAATCGAGGTGCTGCCTGACAGCGCCTGATGGGTCGCTCTTCAAGTGGGGGAGGGCGTGGGCGTAGCAGTCAGGCTGCTGGCGTGCAAGCTCAGCAAAGGTTGATGTGTTTGCATACTGCCAAACATAGCGGAGCCAACACCGGGATGTTGTAGATAGAACATCAGTGCCTTGCCGGAACCAATACCGCGACGAACCTCGAAATGGCAACTCCGCGGCTGCCCCGGAGGGCTATCTGGGGCAGCCGCGGCTCAACTTGTTGGTTCGGTCTCAGGCACTAGCTCGCAACGCCCGGGCCAGATCCGCCGGATCGCTGTCGGCGTCGATCGGCCGGAGCCGAAAACGGTAGTGATAGTGCCCCGGCGGGATACGAAATTCTTCGTGGACCTCGGATAGCCAACCGTCGTCACCACCGACGCCCATATGGTGGGCGTCGAGGTGCAGGATGATCTCATCGAGGCGCGTGAGGTGGTGGGGATGACCGGCGGCGGTGAGGTCCTCAACGGTGTAATGCAGAGCGCTAAAATGGAGCGGTGCTTGGGCGACCACCAGCAGCCCGTCGCCGGCGTCGTCGGTAAGCGTCAGCCAACGGGTGTCCTCCTTGCCACCACACTCCGAGGGGTAGACATAGGGCGTGGCCTGAGCGTCGACGGTGCTCTGATAGCGGCCGATCAGTGCGCCTCGCTTACGATCAACGTAGTTCTCGTGGGGGCCGCGTCCGTACCAGGTCAGCCGTTCGTGGCCAGGAGCTACTCGCAGCGCCAATCCCACACGGGGAAGGAAGGGCAGCCGGCGATCGATGGCAACCTGGTTGCTGATGTCGATCTCGCCGTTGCCGAAAATGCGGTAGGTCACGGTACTCTCGATCCCGGGGCTGCCGGCCTCGGGTCGCAGCAGCGCTCGAACGCGGATCTGTATCAGGTCCTCAGCGATCCGGACGACCTCGAAGTCTAGGAGGTCGCGCTTCAGTCTATCCAGCCCAGCGTGCCGCCACTTGTGGACGTTGGCGGGCGAATTGCCCATCAGTAGGTCGATGTCCGTGGGCGCCCGATGGTAGGCCTCCAGCGGGCCCTGGACCAGCAGCTGGCGCCCGTTGGCCGTGTAGCTCGTCAGCACCCCGGTGGTGTGGTCGAAAGCTGCCTTGAAGCCGCTGCCGTGTAGCGTCAGATTAGGCTCGCCCTCTTCCAGGGTCAGGGGAGACGGCGCCCTCTCAATGGAGCGCGGGGCCTCCGGTACTGGTAAAGGCAGCCATATTTGCTCCCAGGCGATCTCGTGGCCCGCCGGGGCCCAGGCTGTGGCTTCGATCAGGACAAAGCGTAGGTTCAAGAACCACTCGGTACCTGGCGTCGGAGCGACCGGTAGTGCGAAGGGGATCTCGATCTCCTCCTCCTCGCCCGCCGCGATGGGTGGCAGACTGAGCTTGCCCGACTGGCGGATAACGCCGTCTTCGATTATCTCCCAAACGAGGCGTAGATGGCTCAGATCTAGGGTGTGATAGTAGTTGGCTATGACGAAGCGCCGGCCCAGCACCCGCTCGTGGGGAAGCGTTCCTGGTGCGTCGATCCAGCGATGGCCGCTAGCCCAGATGGAGACCGGGGCCTGAACCTTCTTGACCTCCCAAGCGCCGGGGTGGACGAATAGCGGCGGGTTGGGCTCGTCAACCCTCTCAAGGTCCGGACCCACGATGCCGTTGCAGCACATCTGTGGATCCTCGTTGTCGCGAGTATAGTCGAAGCCACCGCCGAAGTCGCCGCCGTAGGCGAAGAAAGGTTGTCCGTTGGATGTGGTGTGACGGATAACCTTGTCGTGCCAGTCCCATATGCAGCCTCCTTGGAAGCGCGGATAGGCCGCCACCATCTCCCAGAATTTGAAGAAGTTGCCGGTACTGTTGCCCTTGGCGTAGGCATACTCGCACATCACGATCGGGCGCCGCTCCTCCTGCGGGCCACCGGTGTGATCTGCCAGCAGCTGGCGCATCTCCTCCAAGTCGGGATACATCACTGAATACACATCACTGACTTCCGGTCCTGGCCTGCCGCTCTCGTAGTGGGCCAGCCTCGTGGGATCATAGTCACGGGCCCAGGCGGCCATCGCCGCGTGGTGTGGCCCGACGCCCGATTCATTCCCCAGTGACCAGAGCAGGACGGAGGGGTGGTTTTTATCACGGACGACCATGCGGATCAACCGATCGAGGTAGGCCTGGTACCAGGCCGGACTCTGACTTAGCTCATCGTAGACGCCGTGGGTCTCTATATTGGCTTCGTCGATGACGTAGAGTCCCAGTTCATCACAGAGATCGTACCAACGGGGATCATCAGGATAGTGGCTGGTTCGCACGGTGTTGAAGTTGAGTTGTTTCATAAGTATGATGTCCTGAAGCATGTCGGCCTCGGTGAGCGCCCGACCTCGAGCGTGGTGGTGCTCGTGGCGGTTCACGCCGCGGATCACCAGTCGGCGCCCGTTGAGACATAGCAGACCGTCCTTGATCTCGATGCGGCGAAAACCCACTCGGCAGCTCTCGTGGTCCACAGGCTGCCCATCAGCGTCGAGGAGGGTGATGACGAGAGTGTATAGATGGGGCGTCTCTGCTGTCCAGAGGTCTGGCTCGCTGACGCGGGTGCTGAGCTTGGCCCAGGCGGTCTTGGTCTCGGCGCCATAGGGGGTCCGGTCGGCCACCCCGCTGCGAAGCGGGGTGGCAAGCAGCAGGCTGCCCTGACGATCAAATAGCCGGGCTTCAACCTGATACGCAGCCATCTCTGGCACCCGTGGGATGGCGACCTCCACGCTTAGCGTGGCGTTGCGGTAGTCGTCGTCCAGGAGGGTGCGTACGGTAAAGTCACGGATGCCCACACGTGGCTTGCTGTAAAGCACGACATCGCGTTGGATTCCGCTCAGTCGCCACATATCCTGGTCCTCCAGGTAGGTGCCGTCGCAGTAGCGCAGCACCTTGACCGCCAGTAGGTTCTCGCCCTCGTGAAGATAAGGCGTGATGTCGAATTCGGCTGGCAGCCGGCTGCCCTGGCTGTAGCCCACTTCCTCGCCGTTGACCCAGAGGTAGAAAGCGGCATCCACTGACTCGAAGAGCAGGAAGACCTCGCGTTCACGCCAGCTTGGATCCAACCAGAAGGTCTTCCGGTAGCAGCCGGTGGGATTGGCCTTGGGGACGTGCGGGGGATCGGGCTCGAAGGGGTAGTGGACGTTGAGGTAGATGGGGCGGTCGTCGAAGCTCAGGCCTGACCAGTGGTGGGGCATCTGCCAGTTGCCCGGCACGGGTAGCATAGCCCAGTCGGTGGCGTCAAAGGTCGGTTCGTAAAAGCCGGCAGGCGCAGCACCGGGGCTAGCAACGAGCCGGAACTGCCAGTCGCGATCGCTGAGGAGTTGTACATAGGGTGAGGCGGTGCGGTCACCGGTCAGTGCGGTCTCAACATCAGGGTAAGCGCCCAATGGTGTGTGGGGCGCTAGCTTGTTGCGACCGATCATCAATGGGTTTTGGTAGTCGTCGGTTAGCGCCATCGATCTCTCCTTTGAATGATCTGGCGTTGTCTCTCGGCTGGACCTCCACAGCGCGAGGCTCACGTCTCTGGGGGCGCGCTGCCGCGGCAGCGCGCCCCCAGGCGTAGGCCCAAGATGGAGCCCCTGGTCGGGACTAGTGCTCAAGCAACGGTGCTGAGGGTTAGGTCGGCCTCGTCCAGGCCGTCGGCCTGAGCTCTGAGTCGGATGTCGCCGGGCGTGTCGGTAGCCCGAACGACGACGAGGCAGCGGCCCTGGTGGGCGCTGCGCTGGTTGCCGCGATAGCGCTCTTTACTCGTCGGGTCGCCGTTGCCGACGGCGGCGATTGTGCCCGTGCCCTGCACGGTGAAGTAGATCTCCGCGTCCGCTTTGGGGTGCACGCGCCCCAGGCGATCCACGATCTCCACAGTAATAAAGCTCAGGTCCTGACCGTCAGCTCGAATCTCGGACCGATCGGCAGTTAGTCGCAGGCCCACCGGTGCCTCGACGGTATGCAGCTCCCATTTGGCGACGGGCTCGTCGCCATCATAACCGGTGGCGGTCAGTGAGCCGGCGTCATACGGGACGTCGAAGGTGGCGATATAGCGCGTGTCCTGGCCTGTCGGACGAACCCCGAGCGACCGACCATTCAGCGTCAACTCGACCTGCTCGCAGCCTGAGTAGACGTCGACCTGGAAGGTCTCGCCCTCGCGCCCGGGCCAGGTCCAATCCGCGCTCACCAAAGGCCAGCCCCAGTAGGTGATAATGGGTTCCTGGTCGGGGGGCAGCGGGTCGTGGACCGCGATATAGAGCTTGCTGCCGGTCCCCCAGAGGATGTCACGGTAGTAGGACTGGGGCCGCTTAAAACCGCACAGGTCCAGGTCCCCGCAGTTGGCCTGGTGCCAGGGATAGTCGCCTAGGAAGGACTTGGTTGACGGATTGAAATGGACGCGGCCGATGCCAGCCTCACCAAGATAGTCGAGGGAAGTCCAGACGAAGTCGCCGATCACGTATGGTAGTTCCAGGACGCTATGCCAGTGTTCCAGCGCCTCGCCCGCTGTTGACTCCGAGGCGTACATTATGCGGTCGGGGTGACGCTTGTGGTCAGGGCGGTACTGCCGCTCCTGGTAGTTGTAGCCGCCGACGTCCAGAGCGTCGAAGACGGCGTCGGTCTCTTCCCATGGCCAGGCGTTGCCACCGCCGTTGATCCCGGCGGTGATGGCCCGTCCGTCGCCAGCATTGGGGCCTGGATCGAGTTCCCGGATGCGCCCAGCCAGCTGCTGGGCGATGGTAGCTCCCTGTGATCGGCCGTTGCGCTCACGAACCTCATTGCCGATGCTCCACATGATGATGCTGGGGTGATTGCGGTCCCGGAGGACCATGCTTTCAATATCGCGGTCCCACCAATCGGCAAAGGCGACGTGGTAGTCGTAGGGTGTCTTGCCCTCGCGCCAGCAGTCAAAGGCCTCGTCGATCACCAGCATCCCCAGTCGGTCGCAAGCGTTGAGGAAGGCAGGTGACGGCGGGTTGTGGGCGCAGCGGATGGCATTGTAGCCGTTGGCCTTGAGCAGCTCGACCTTGCGTGCCTCTGAGCGATCATAGGCTGCGGCGCCCAGCACGCCATTATCGTGGTGCACACATCCACCACGCAACTTCGTCTCCTTATCGTTCAACAGAAAGCCGCGCTCGGCGTCGAAGACCAGGGTGCGGATTCCAAAGCTCGTGGTCGCGGTGTCGACGAGGGTTTCGCCTACCGTGATCTCCGCTTCAAGTCGGTAGAGTTGGGGCGTCTGGGGCGACCAGCGCCGTGGCTCGGCGACCTGGATTTGCTGTCGTGCAGTCCTCTTGGTGCCGGCTTCGATCACCAGGGAGGTTTCCGCGCTACCGATTACCGCTCCCTCGGGCGTCAGCACGTGGGCGTGCACTGTCACGGTTTGATCAGACTCGCCGTCATTGGCGATAGTGGTTTCGACGGCGACCTCCGCCGCATCGTCGGTGACGCTGGGTGTCGTCACGTAGAGGCCCCAGGGCGTCACACGTACCGGGCCACCGATCTGCAGACAGACGTGGCGGTAGATGCCCGAGCCGGAGTACCAGCGACTGTTGAGTTGAGTGTCATTGTCAACTTTCACCGTTAGCACGTTCTCGCCCCCGATGGCGAGATAGGGGGTCAGGTCGTAGCGAAAGGTCGTGTAGCCGTAAGGGTGCCGGCCCAGGAAATTGCGGTTCAGCCACACTTCAGCATTCATGTAGACGCCTTCAAACTCGATGAAGACCTGTCGGTCTCTCCAATCGTCCGGTGCCGTGAAAGTCTTGCGGTACCAACCACGTCCCATCGGGAAATAGCCGCCGGAGGCGATGCTGGGAGCGTCGGGCTGACGGTCCAGCTCGATACTCCAGTCGTGGGGAAGATCGACCTGGCGCCAATTTGAATCGTCGAGCTCGCGCCAGGGCGCGCCCTCAGGATCGCCCAAGTGAAATCGCCAGTTTTTGTCAAAGGGCTGTCGTTGCATGTCAGTCACTCCTTATCTTATCGTCTCGTGCGTGTGTTCCTATGCTTCCAGCCAGATCGGCGGCCTATGACCGATCCAGCAGTGCTGCGATCTCCTGCATCTGCGCCTCCTTTAGGGGCCCATACGTCATCGCTCTGGCGTTCTCAGTCACCTGAGCGGCGGTCCTGAAGCCTGGAATCGGGATCGTACGGGAGCTGCGTGCCCACAGCCAGCCGAGGGCGCCCTGCACCAACGTCCGTCCGTCGGCGGTGAGGATGTCACGGATGGCTGATAGCTTATCCAGGAAGATCGGGTTGGGCTTGCCGCCCTTGAAATACTGCATCCAGGACGGCGCGTTCTCGCCCCGCACATCGTTGGCGGCAAGTTGAGAATCAGCATCATACTTGCCTGAAAGCAGTCCCATAGCCAGTGGGCCGCGGTTTATGCTGGCCAGATTCAGGGGCTCGCAGATGTTGATCATCTCCGGCGCATCGTCGAAGATATTCATCTGGTGCTGGACCGCCGTACAGTGCGGACCTTCGGCGAAGAAAGCGGCCCGCTGTGGATCGTCGGTGCTCCAACCATAGGCGCGAATCTTGCCTTCCCCCACCAGCGCCTCCAGCGTCTCGCGCACGCCTTGGGCTTCCTCAAGTGCCAGGCCCCCATCGTGCAGTTGGTAGAGATCGATGAAGTCGGTGTTGAGGCGCCGCAGCGAAGCTGTGCAGGCCTCGCGGATGTAGCCTGACGATACATCGGAGCCGACGATTTGGCGGGTGGTTGGGTCGAAGGCGTTGCTGAACTTAGTGGCAATCACCACAGCGTCGCGCCGACCAGAGAGGGCGCGGCCCAGCACTGTCTCGCTGTGGCCTGTCCCGTAGACGTCAGCGGTGTCGAAGAAGGT
>PWVB01000275.1 GCA_003562365.1 Anaerolineae bacterium | reverse complement strand
TCATAAAACTAAACGGTTACATCATCTGGAGGCTTATCCCGTGGGTGGTGGTCAGCCACTGGTAGCGATCAGACCGATTGGTAGTGAAAGTGGCTATCGATCGGCACGGATCAGAAACCAGGGTGGGCGCCCGCTGATGATTTGGCAGGTGATCGGGATCTACGCTGACGCTCTAGACATCCCACACAGCAGTACGAAACACGATCTCGACCACGGCGCCGAGATCACCCTGACCCTGAATCACTGCACGCGTTACCACCTGATCGCCATCGATCGGAACG
This sequence comes from Anaerolineae bacterium, assembly GCA_003562365.1. Lineage (GTDB taxonomy): Bacteria > Chloroflexota > Anaerolineae > B4-G1 > SLSP01 > PWVB01. The sequence goes on along the minus strand of PWVB01000275.1, from coordinate 5,902 downwards.
CTGCCGCCAATGCCAATCGCGACCCCTACGGAGATGCCGTTGAGGTTGCTTCCTTGCGATACTGGGAGCGTTATATGACCGGACTCATCAACGGCGAACAGCTCACGGAGACCATCTTCTGAGATAAGGACGTCCCTATACGCAAGGAGAGCCGGATAAACCGCAGGCTTGTGACGGTTGGACATCAGCGTATACTGCTGTGGATTAGAGCGTATGACGTTTATGTCCAACCATGAAAGGGTCTGCGATGCTAAACTACCGGATCGCGCATGCTGTAGTCAGCCGTGGTTTTGATGGACTGACGTTCTGGGCCCAGGCCCGGGCTGGCGTTCTGCAGCGAGGGAAGGGACAGCCGCCCACCGTGGTGCTCACCGCTCAGCCGACATTGCGCAGCGGGTCAGACGTCTACTATGCTTTGAGCGACTGGCGTTCAGAGGATCTGGGCGTGACGTGGGATGGCCCCACGGCGCACCCTGCTACGTTGGGCCGTCGCGAGGAGTCCGATGGCGTCACCGTCGCGGTCTGCGATATGACACCGGCATGGCACGCGGCGACGCGGACATTGCTCGCTACCGGACAGACAGTACGCTATCGTGATGACCGCCACCCGATCATCGCTCGGCGGCGAGAGACGGCTTATGCAATTTACCATCCTGACACCCGAACGTGGACGCCGTGGGCTACCCTAAAGATGCCGGAGCATCCGTTATTCGCCTCCGCCGGCGCCGGATCGGCCCAACGCCTGGATTTGGATGACGGTAGCCTTCTGTTGCCTATCTATTTCAAGGCTGTGTCGGATGATCCTAATGCCTGCCACGCAGCAGCCGTTTTGCGCTGTGCCTTTGATGGTGAGCAACTCACCTATCTCGAGCACGGCACTGTGTTGACGGTTCCCGATCCCCGAGGTTTCTGTGAACCCTCCCTGACAGCCTACCAGGGGCGTTACTATCTGACGCTGCGCAACGATGTGCGGGGCTATGTAAGCACGAGTGTCGATGGCCTGCACTATGATACACCTCGCCCCTGGTGTTTTGATGACGGTGCTGATTTGAGCAACTACAATACTCAACAGCACTGGGTGGTGCACAGTGAGGGACTCTTTCTAGTCTACACTCGCCGCGGTCTCGACAATGACTATGTCTTCCGCCATCGCGCGCCGTTGATGATGGCTCAGGTTGATCCACAGGCGTTGGTCGTTCTGCGGGCGACGGAACGGGAGCTTGTGCCAAACCGCGGTGCGCGTTTGGGTAACTTCGGCGTTTGTGTGGTCAATGCTCACGAGACCTGGGCGGTCGCCGCGGAGTGGATGCAGCCGAACGGTTGCGAGCGCTTCGGGAGTGACAACACCATCTGGGTTGCTCGCATCATCTGGGATGCGCCAAACCGGCTTGCGGCAGCTTGAGCGATGGAGCGACGCCCAAGCCGGCGGCGCGGGTCGGCTGCCGGATCCGCAAGAGGTGGGCGCGATGGCTGGTCAGCTTAAGCGGTCGCTGCTGCGCGTTTGGCGCCGGCTGCCACGATTGTTGCAGGGGCGGATTCAATGGCTGGTGCTGCCAAAATGGCTGGTGGGTGCCATTGCCGTGGTGGTCGACGAGCGGGGGCAGGTGCTGCTTTTTCGCCATACCTACCGTGATAATTATCCTTGGGGCTTGCCGGGTGGATGGTTACGGCCGGGCGAGGATCCAAACCGCGGGGTTGAGCGGGAGATCTACGAGGAGTCGGGCTACCGCATCCAGACCCGGCATCCTTTGGTCATCGGCGGTGACCGGCACTTGGGTCGGCTTGATCTGATCTTTTTGTGCGAGTTAACCGGCGGTAGCTTCCGGCCCAGTCCCGAGGTCTCTATGGCGCGCTTCTTCGCCCTCGATACGTTACCTGGTCAGGTGGAGCCCTTCCACGTGCAGGTAGCGGCATATGCGATTGAGGTCGTCACCGCTGGGACCTTGGCGCCGCCGCCTGAATCGCCTTCGTGAGCATCAGTCAGCGATCTGGGCGCTCTCAGACTGGGGATCCTTGACACGAGCACAATCAGTTCGCACCGCCGCGACCAGCAGGACTACACGCCGCCCGGCCTGAAGCTGCGGTGGCCAGCAGCGGCATCGTCCGGGAGGAGGGCGCTGGCTAGACGCTTGTGTCGGGATCGGCGTCGGCTGATCCGGGCCGCGTGCGCTCCGTTACCGCCAGCAAATCCCCAAAGAGCCGGTACTCATCCATTCTGCAGGAGTTGACCAGTGTGCCGTTCCAGACCGTCATGTCCGGGCAGCTATCACACATGTCCGTGAGGCCGTTTGGTAGCGTGTCCGGACCCTGGATAATGCCGATGGTCTGCAGCCGCAGGTTGCGGAAAAGGCGCGTAGGGCGTCGGACCACATCGGAGAGCCAGGCCCGCGCTGTCTGACGCATCGAGGCATCCCAAGGCGCTAGCATGAAGGCCAGCGGTGAGATGCCCGGCTTGGATGTGTAGGCCAGATAGGTGCCCTGGAAGAGGTGATGCAGTGCCTGGACTATCTCCATTGTTTGCTTGCCGACGGCGCCGTACCAGCCGTCGTCCGAGCCAACCATCGCGCCCGCCAGCCACTTATAGCTATCGTGGCGCACGGTGCCGCCGAGGTAGCCACAGGGCGCATAGGTCGGGAAGTGGTGCTGGATGATGTCGCAGACATCGGGGCCGGTGACGAAAGCGCCCTTCGGGCGTTGTCCGCTATAGCTCAGCTGCGTGGCATCGATCTGCTGTCCCCGGTTATCCCAGGCGACCTGTTCGTCGGCGTCGTAGATGCGATAGGTGATGAAGACTAGCCCGTTAACACGATCGATGTTGGCCTTCCCCCAGCGGACGACCGCGGGAATCTCTTCGAATGTGCTTGGGTAGACGGTGGCGTTGAAGATGAGGGTCATACCGCCCTCGGCCGCGATCATGTCGGCGTATTCTTGACGCAAGGCGTTGTGCTCCTGCTCATCCCGCGCCTCCCAACCAGGCCGTGCCTGATGGCTGTCGATGTGCATAGTGAAGCCTACGCATCCGGCTCGCTTTAGTTCGCACAGCAGCTCGGGTGTCAGCTGCTCCCCATTGGTGAGCATGATCGGCTTCATTCCCTGTTCAGCGATGAAGGCCACGATGTCGAGTATTTCGGGGTGTAACAGTGGCTCGCCGCCAGCAATGGAGACGTTGTCTGGGTTGCGCCAGCGTTTGAAGAAGCGAATCTCCTCCTGTAGCTCGTCCAGGTTCTTGTGTCCCGTCAGCTTCTGACGGTAGCATCCCTCGCAGTGGAGGTTGCAGATGTCAGTGACCTCAAGCCACGCGATGGGATTGTCGTTTTTGGACCACGGGAAACGGTAGAGTGTGCGCTTATCGAGAGGCATTGGGTCCTCCTCATTTCGAGCTCTCAAAACGGATTTAGACGGGCCCGCAAATGCTGACGTAGTTGCTGCAACGCGAGTAAGTTGAGCGTCAAAGAAGCCGACAGATCAAGGTGCTTATAAGATGGCCTATCTTCTAGCTAAATTGTACCAAAGGCCTGCGCCGTGGCAAGACGGAGCGGCAGACCAGCATTGTCCGGATCGTTTTCTTGACTCAGATAGCTATGCTACAATGGGCTTGGGCTGAACGTACGCTTTGTGTTGCTGGGCCTCGATCTATGAGCCGTACATCCCGGTAGGCAATCGGGCTGCAGCGCTCAACTTGATGCCCACGGGAGGAGGCCGATCCATGAAACGGCCCAACGTCTTGCTGCTTTATACTGATCAGCAGCGCTGGGATGCCATCCACTGCTCCGGAAATTCATATATCCTGACACCGAACCTCGATAGGTTGGCTCGAGAAGGGAGCTTGATGGCTGGCGCATTCTGCAACACCCCTGTCTGTATGCCCAGCCGGCAGTCACTGTTGAGCGGGCAGTATCCCTCGACGTTGGGGTGTACGACCAACGGGATCGAGATGCGCGAGGATGTCTGGACCTTGCCTCGGATCCTCAAGTTGTACGGCTACCAAACCGCCAGCATCGGGAAACTGCACTTCAAAAACCATGCGAACCGCGACCACCGCGAGCCGCACCCGCACTATGGCTTCGATACGCTGATCCTGTCCGACGAACCAGGCTGCTACGACGATGCATATATCAAGTGGGTGGCGGAGAAGGATTCTTCTCAGGTGGAAGCCTGCCGGGTCTCCACACCGCCAGCGTGGCAGGGGGAGCCCATTGTGAAGCAGCCGCGCAACACCCACGAGCCCTACACCTTTGAGGGTCCTGAGGCGCTTACCCATACGGCTTTCGTGGCCGAGGAGACCCTCGCGGTTCTGCAGCGGCGCAACCCCGACCAACCCTTCTTTGCCATCGCTGGCTTCTACGCGCCCCACACACCGCTCAATCCGCCTGCCCGCTTCTTGGAGATGTACGATCCTGATGAGCTGCCCCTGCCTCACTTTGACCGGACGACTGACAGCGTACCCTGGGAGGGCATGGCGCTGTCCGACGATCATTGGCGTAGGATCAAGGCCCACTACTACGCTTTGATCACCCACGTGGATGATCAGATCGGGCGGATCTTGGACACCCTGAGGGAGACTGGACTGCACGATGAGACGCTGATTATCTTCACCGCCGACCATGGTGAGCATCTGGGTGACCACGGGCTTATTCAAAAAGGACCTCCCGGATTGGACAGCTGCGCCCACGTGCCGCTGATCGTCGTACCACCGAGAGGCATGCTAGCCGCCGAGTTTAGGACGCGGACCGCTGGCGGACGGATCTTCGACGAACTCATTGAGGCTGTGGATATCGCGCCAACGATCCTTGACTACTGCGGCGTGCAGGTGCCGACTTCCTTTCAGGGCCGTTCCTTCCGTCCCTTGCTTGAAGGGCGTCCCTACCGGCCGCGGACCTCAGCCTATATCGAGTTCCGAGATCCCTTCCGGAGTTCCTGGAAAACCGTGCGGACGCGAGCGTATACCTACTCTCTCTATACTCTGGGCCGCAACACCAATCCGGCGCTAGCCCGCACCGGCGAGCTGTTATACGATCTTGAACAAGATCCCCACCAGACGCGCAACGTCGCCGCCGAGCCGGCCTATCTGAGCGATCTTCAGGAGATGCGAGCCGAACTGGCGCGCCGCTGGTTCACAGTGGAGGCTCAAACCCCGCTGCGAACCGGACCTTATTGATCAACGAGGAGACCGAGGAATGCCGAAACGACTTGCCTTTGTCGGCCCTTACAAAGCTGCAATTTTAATCTATTCGGAGCCGGAGCTGCAGCCAGATCAGGTGCGTGTGAGGACGACCTGGGCCTCTGGCAAGCACGGCACCACCACCGCGATGTTTGATGGCGGCGCGTTTCAGGGACAGACCTTCGACCAAGATCAACGGATCTTCGTCCCCTCCGATGAGCCCCCACCCAGGCCGACACCTGAGTCGCCCTGGGCGACAGGCACGACGGGTGTGGGGACCGTCATCGAGGTCGGCTCGGCGGTGACGGCGTGGCAGGAGGGCGATCAGGTCTTCGGCTTGATGGACATTCGTGAGACGAATGCCGTGGACGAGAACTGGATCTGGCCGCTCGGCGCAATCGATCCATTGCTGGCTCTGTGTATCGAGCCGGCTTACGTGGCATTCCACGCGGTTCGGGAGTCGAATGTTCGCTACGGTGACAGTGTTGTGGTCATTGGGTTGGGAGCCCTGGGTCTGTTGGTGGTGCGGATGGCAGCTCAGGCAGGCGTAGCGCACCTATTTGCAGCCGATCCACTGCCTTCCAGACGAACGTGGGCGCTGGCTCACGGGGCTAGCGCGGTTTTTGATCCCTTAGCAGATGACGTGGCGCTGGAGATTCACCGTCGGACTGCGGGGAAGGGCGTCGATGTGGCGATCGAGCGAGTGAAGGAGCGACTCGCCGCGGCGACGTCGAGGGCGAG
>PWVB01000351.1 GCA_003562365.1 Anaerolineae bacterium | reverse complement strand
GTATACGAGTGGGAACACAAGCCAATCTACGTCCGCGATGGCGCCTGCCGACTGAAGAACGGAACAATCGCCGGAGCTCACGCACTGCTAGATAGCGGAGTACGCAACCTCGTGAGTCTGGTGGGGCTCTCTTTAAGTGAAGCCCTTATCCCCGCAGCTGCCGTCCCCGCGAACGTGGTGAGCACTCAGAAGGGCCACCTCGCACCTGAGTATGACGCGGATATCGTCCTCCTAAATGGCGATCAGAGACCGGTACTTACGATGGTTGAGGGCGAGGTTGCCTTCCGTGCCTGAGGTAACGATCAAGATTCGTGCAGAGGTTGGCCTGCACGCGCGCCCTGCCGCGACTTTAGTGGATATGGCAAAGGAGTTCGAATGCGACATCCGCGTTTCCCACGAAGGTAACCAAGCTAACGCCAAGAGCATTCTCCAGGTGCTCTCGTTGGGGGCTGAGAAAGGCGACGAGATCACCATCGCGACCGAAGGTGATGATGCTGAGGCGGCACTGGAGCGCTTGACTGAGCTGGTGAACCAGGGCTTTGAACTTCATACCAACGCTGCAGGCGACGAAAGAGACGACAGGCTATGAACCAATACCAGGGCATCGGCGTGTCACGAGGCATCGCCATAGGTCCGGCGTTTCGCTTTGACGAGACTGACTTGGACTTCGAGCGGCACAAGATTGACGATCCCGACGAAGAGTTGAAACGTCTGCAAGACGCAATAGAGCAGACTCGGGAAGAGCTCATCGCGGTTGAGGAGCAAACTAAGAAAGCAATTGGGGCTGATGAGGCAGCCCTTTTCCACGCCCACCGGGCCATGCTGGAGGATCCCGAGCTGCTAGATGAAATCCGCCGGACGATTCGGGACGAGCATCTAAACGCTGAGGCGGCGCTGTACGATGCCAGCGAAGTCTATGCGGAGACACTGGAGGCTCTGGAGAGCGAATACCTTCAGGCTCGCGCCGCCGACGTGCGTGATGTCATCAACCGCGTCCTGCGTAGTCTACTTGGTGAGGCGCATGCCCCGACCGAGGGCCTGGACGAACCATCGGTCATCCTCTCCCGGGATCTAGCCCCCTCCGACACGGCGCTGCTGGAACCGTCTGTGGTCCTTGGATTCTGTACGACGCAAGGAGGGCCCACCTCACACACGGCCATCCTCGCACGCGGGCTGGGCATCCCAGCCATCGTTGCAGCTGATCCCAAGGTGTTGGACATCCCGGAAGAGACCTGCCTGATCCTCGACGGAAGCCAGGGCAAACTCATCGCCCAACCTGGTGAAGACGTACTGGAAGAATACCGTCAGCGCAAAGTGCGTCAGAACGCGATCTTTAAGCAGGCGAGGAAGCAGGCACGGGAGCCAGCTATTACCAAGGATGGTCATCGCATTGAGGTCGGTGCCAATATCGGCGACGTCGATGGGGCAAAGTCAGCTCTGAATGCCGGGGCTGACGGCGTCGGACTCCTCCGGACCGAATTTATCTACTTAGATCGCGACACGCTGCCGGATGAGGAGACCCAATATGAAGCCTATCACGCCATCCTCGCGGCAATGCAGGACCGCCCCGTGATCCTTCGCACCTTGGACATCGGAGGCGACAAGGACCTCCCTTACCTTGAACTCCCTGAGGAGGCAAACCCATTTCTCGGCGTGCGAGCCCTCCGCCTCTGCATGCGCCATACGGAACTCTTTAAACCTCAGCTCCGCGCTGCACTGCGGGCCGGGGCTGGACACGATCTCAAAGTTATGTTCCCGATGGTAACCACCGTGGCTGAGGTGCACGAGGCCAAGGCCATGCTGCAGACGTGCCGTGCTGAGTTGAAGGATGAAGGAAGAAAGCCGTCCGACCAGATTGAAATTGGGATAATGGTGGAAACGCCAGCAGCAGCGCTGATGATCGATCAACTAGCCGAGGAGGTGGATTTTTTCTCCATCGGCACCAACGACCTCAGCCAGTACGTGATGGTCGCTGATCGCACCAACGCCAACGTTGCGGCGATGGCTACCGGGTTCCAACCGGCGGTCCTACGACTCGTACGCCGAGTCATCCAGACGGCCCACGACCACGACCGGTGGGTCGGAATGTGCGGAGAGCTTGCCGCGGAGCCGCTAGCGATTCCAATCCTACTGGGCTTAGGGCTGGACGAGTTCAGCATGACCCCGACCGCCATTCCGTTGGCCAAGCAGATCATCCGCTCGCTATCGGCGACCGATGCTCAGGAACTGGCAGACGAAGCCCTGAATCTCACAGATGCTGAGGAGGTTCAGGAGTTTGTCCGCAACCAAGTCCCTGCTGCCGACATTGCTTAGCAGCTCACCGGCCTGGGTAACACTCAGTGAGTGTGCGTCACCTTGCTGAGTTCCCGTGGATTGTCCGGGTCCAGCCCCTTGGCCAATGCCACACCCAGTGCCAGAAGCTGGCCCGGTACAACGGTCACCATCGGGGAGATCCACTCAGGGACATCCCGGGGCAGGGCAAAGGAAGTGTGCCCCAGCTGAAGTGCTGCCTCCAAAGGCGAGAAGACCACTAACTCTGCGTCCCGCTTCCGAAGCGTGCGCAACAACGCCAGCACTTCCTCAGCAATCGTCCCCTCAGGCACTGCGGCGATCACCGGGAAACCCCGTTCGATGATCGCCACCGGTCCATGCTGAAAGTCAGCTGAGGAATATGGCTCGGCCAGGACGTAGGTTAGCTCCTTGAGCTTGAGCGCGATCTCGTAGGCAGTAGCGTAGTTGTAGCCCCTACTAATGACGACACAAGCCTGCATATAACGATAGCGCTCGGCCGCATCCAAAATCGTCAAAGCTGATGCCGTGATCCGGCTGACGAAGTCAGGAACCTGCGCTAACACATCAAATCTACTTGCATCGCCCGAAAGCGCGGCGCTCAACATCGCTAGGGCCATCAAGGAAGCCGTGTAGGTCTTCGTGGCCCCGATACTTAGTTCTTCGCCAGCCCGCATATGGATCGTATAGTCTGATGTTGCGCTCAGCGGCGATTCCGCAGTATTGGTGATTGCCACCGTCAACGCACCCTGAGCTGCCGCCTCTTCCATCACCTGACATATATCTGGCGTCTCCCCTGATTGCGAAATCCCCACCACCAAAGCATTCCTGATCGACGGCGGTTGCGCATAGCGGGTGAACAGCGAAGGCGTCGCCAGTGCTACCGGAAGCTGGTTGACCGCACCAAATAGATACTGCCCATACCGCGCGGCATTGTCTGACGTCCCTCGAGCAGCCATCATCACGAAGGAGGGCTTGCGGGCTTGCACAGCTTCTGCTACCTGCTCGACCGTCTGTTGCTCGCCCTTCAGCAACTGCCGCAGGGCTGCGGGCTGCTCAAATATCTCGCGCTTGAGCGTCGAGTTCTCGGCTTCAACCATGATGGGCCTCCTCTCAAATCACCACACTTTGGCCTACCGTGCTCTACGTCAAGATCAGCTCGTCGAGCGTGCGCTTTGGTACGTGATGCACGTCTTCCTCATCTCGCCAATACTTTATATCACCGTCTTCGCCAACGGGATCGATAACAACCGTCTCAGCCGGCTTACCTAAGGCCAACACCAGGGAAATCGCGTAGCGCTCCGGCAAAGATAGGAATTCCCGCAACTGCTGGCGATCGATGGCTCCCAGCATACACCCCCCAAACCCTTTTTCGACCGCCCCCAGCATCATGCTTTGAGCGGCAATGCCTTCGTCAACTGGCGCGCTCTTCGCGATCTCGGTGTCACAAAGAATGAGTACGTAGGCTGTTGGTCGCTCACCTTCCGCCGGACCACCCCATCCCTGCAGATAGCCAGCCCATGCCAGACAGGAGAAGACCTTTGCATTGGTTTTACTGTCGTTGATGAGCATGTATTTGAGCGGTTGCCGGTTGGCCGCTGAGGGGGAGAGCCGCGCCAGCACCACCAGCTCTCTCAAGGTCGCCATCGGCACGGGCACATCCTCATCGAAGCGACGATAACTTCGGCTCTCTGCAATCAGATCCTTCATCATTAGGGTTCCCTTTCTCTGAATTCCAGCAATATCAGACGACGTTTACCAGCTCAGGCAGTGAAGAGACCGAACTGCGGCAGGTAGTCTCGGTTCTGCTCCAGCATCTCATTTACCATCTGCTTGATCTCTGCCAGCGACAGAACGGCAGCGGTGAGCGGATCATAGGCGATAGCCTGGAACACAAGGTGCGGATCACCGGTGAGAGCAGCCTCAACCGCCATCTCCTCCGAGGCCACGGTGATCTGGTTGAGCGGCGCCACCGACGAGGGCAACGGACCCACGTGGATCGAGTGCAGGCCGCCTTTGTCGGCGTAGACCGGCACCTCGACACACACATTCTCTGGTAGATTAGGGATCAAGCCACTGTTAGGGACGTTGCCATTGAAGTGGAAAGGCACGCCGCCCTGCAACGCGTTGATGATCGAGGCCGCGTACTCGTGCCCGCGCTGCAGGTTCAGTGCATCAGGATCTGCTAGCCAAGCTTCGATTTCGTCCTTCCAGTCATGTTCGCGTCTGCGGTACTCCTTGAGAATGTAGGCATACTCGCCGGGATTCCAGCCCGTGCCGTGCGTCGCATAGGTCTCGATCAGATCAGGGCGCTTGCGGAACCACCAATTGTACTCAGAATTGTGCCCGCTCGACTCCGTAACATAGTAATCCAGGTGCAGGAACATCTCGTTCCTTACCTGCTCTTCATTGTAGATTTCCTCATTCTCCGTCACCGCCTGACGGATCAGAGGATAAGCATCATCGCCGTTCCACTGATAATCAAGATACCAAGCCATATGGTTGATCCCAGCACAGGTGTAGGTAATCTCCTCCATTGGCGCACCGATCCAGCGCGCTAGCATCATCGCCGTTCCCTGTACGCTGTGGCAAAGACCGGTGAGTTGGACAAATGACTCCCGCTGCATAGCACGACAAAGCATCGCCATCGGATTTGTGTAGTTGAGCAGCGTGGCGTTCGGGCAATGCTTCTCCATATCCTTGACGATGTCGAGCATCACTGGAATCGTCCGCAGCGCTCGGAAGATACCAGCGGGCCCGCGAGTGTCGCCAACGTTGATGTCAACACCATACTTCTTGGGAATCAGGATATCGTGCTGCCATACGTCGACCCCACCTGCCAGAATCGTGCAGAGCACAGCATCGGCGCCCCTTAGGGCCTCGACACGATCCAGTGTAGTCTCGACGGTGGCAGGGTACTCGCCCTCGTCCACGATACGCTGCACGGCGCGCCGGGAGAACTCCAAGCGCTCCGCGTCTATATCCATTAACGAGAGTGTGGCATCCTCAAGCAGGGGAAAGGTCAGGATATCCCGCACCAAATTGCGGGTAAAGCCGAAACTACCAGCACCGATAAACGCTATCTTAGTCATCAAACCTCCGTAAGTTGATCGTGTTTGGTTGTTACCGTATAGCCGCAGGCTGTAGTTCTTCGAAACCTAGTGTAGATCGATCGGTAAGGAGCGCAAATGAGCGGTAGTATATCTCTTTCTGTGGAAATCAGGGTGCGGTTTGGGCGTCATGGAAGTAGCGTATCTCCTGTGAATTCATGGCCTTCAGACCCGCTCCGGAATGGTAGGCATTGGCAACTTTGGTACGCCGACGGATCGTGCCGTTGAAGCGCTCGAGGCAGCTGGTCGTGCGCAGATGTTTGCGTTCCCAATCGGGGAACTCGGCCTCCGGCACATAGTAGGTGACTGTGGCGCGAAAGTCCCGCCGCAGTGTGGCCACCGCCTCAGGTTGGGTATCACGGTAGGTACGCACGACCTGGAGGTAGCGCTGGAGCATGGTCTGATAACGGCGGGCTGCCCAGATAAGTCGGAAGTATTTCAGGATCTTCCGGCGTTGTTGCCGACGCTGTTTCCGGGTGAGACCCTCGGGGAGACGAATAGCCTGCGCGATGTTGCGCAGCTTGTGGAACAGGACGCCGCCGTCGTGGATGATTAGGCACAGCCCCTGCGCGCCGCGGATCCCCTGAGCTTCCAGCAATTCGAGGAAGGCGACCCATTCTTCAGCGCTCTCACTTTCCCCGAGACGCCACAGCAGGACTTTCGCGGTGGTCACTGTCCGGCCACACGCCCATCGCCATCATCATCGGCACTTTGTGGCGTCCCTTCACAGCGCGGGTGCGACCTTTGCGATCGCGCTGCACCTTGCCATTTGGGCGCAAGAGGGTGACCCACACCGCATCGACCTGCACAATCGGAGGAACGTCGTCCGTTGCGGCACGCTGCGGCTCGAGGTTCTGGAGCAGATGCAG
>PWVB01000259.1 GCA_003562365.1 Anaerolineae bacterium | reverse complement strand
GAATCGTGAGGCGGCTCCGGGCCCGGATAGTTATGCGTCAAACAGCGGGCGCGACCCGGGTTGCAGTGTCCGCCGTGTGTGCTTTGGGCGCACTCTGTGACCACGGACGCGTATTTTGGGCCTGAGTTGGGCATGGTGGCGCCTGTCACGCCTGGAGGATAGAGAGACGAGGCGCTCTCACCACGTTCCGCTACCATCACCGGCTGACGGGATGTGTTCAGCTGCTGAACCAGCAGTAAGGCCAATGCATACATAAGGGGACTGAGAACGACGGTGGTGTGGGGTAGGCCGCTCTCCTGCAGGCAAAGCGCTATCCGTCCCTTGCCGGCGAGTAAGAGGGTGGGGGAGTTGGGGTCAACGATCTGCACCGAGACGGAGATGAAGTGCCCAACGCTGGCCGGCTTGATGGCGCCGATCCGGTTGCGGCTGCCCAGCGTTTTAACAGTCTCCGGATTATCCTCATCGCCGCGCACCGCTGAGTCAGCAGTTGTGATGACGATCTCGATCCCGATGCAGGTCGCTGCCACCGAATCGGGATTCTTCAGGTCCAAGTGGATATGTTGAACGCCGGCTTGAATGGGTGACTGACTGAGCGTCGTCATGCCTTGCTGAGCCAGCTGGTCTGATGGGGGCCTAGGCACCAGAATACGAGCTTCCTTGCCTTGTGCCAGGAGGTTCTGGGCGATCTGCCCTCCCAGCTGACCGGTTGCACCAACGACGAACATCATAGGTTTCCTCAGCCTTGACTAGGTAAGGACGCGAGCTTTCGCTGTGTCATCATACTGATTATGAAGACGTAGCGTTTCTAAAGCGTTTCATCGAAAAAAGGCGCTTTCCTCCACCCACTCAACGAGTAGAGGAACGCGCCGTCCTCTTTCTTCTTTGGCGAGATCCCAAAGTTTCCCAAGTCAGACATCACCCTGGTGTGTGGATGCTGCGCTGGCGTCACAGAGTTCGGGCCGGTCCTGTCACTAGGGACAGAAGCCAATCTGTCACGCGGTGGCTGTAGAAATCGACACTGATAGTCTGGCGCTGGGCGTGTTGGGGTAAAACGTCCACCTGTGGTGTGCAGGCATGCCGTGTCACTAGGAGGTGCGAGATCCCTAGGGCCGAGATGACCGGAACCGCGAGTCGAAGCAAGCGTGTCCGTCGCGAGGCGGACTTTGAAGCTAGCGGCCCGCCCCTGGACCGGGCGACAAAGCTCAGATCTGACGAACAGGATCCGGATAGAAGGCCAACGGTGCGGGGTAACCCAGCCACACATAGGGAGGCCCGATAGTCACCCAGAGCGCAGCGAGGATGGATCGGGCGGGTGCGATGGCCGGCGCGTCTGCGATGCCCATACTTTGCTTCCCTACAGCTTAGCTTCCGAACGGTATGATGACCCAGCGCCTTGGGGCGGCCTTGAGACTGCCCCTACGATCTAACCGGCGACGCAGGTGCTGAGGATGACGAGGGCCAGGATCAGGACGCTCCGATCATCTTGTCCATCTCCATACTGGACCTCCTTGTGCGCTTGGGGAATCTCCACCTGGAACGAAAGAACGCACCCCAGATGTGCTGATGGAAGAGCCCCGGGCGCACCTGATCGAGCAGTCTGGGAGTGCGTTGAGTCATCTTTGTGTTCGTTCGGGGCTACCATAGTTGCATTGTGGTGCGTGGTCATCTATGCTGCAGGGTGAGCTTGTTCCCACCGCATCGGCAATAGGTGTTGTGCGTGCTAGAGACTCTGTCACACCGAGCTAGATCAAGCGACTATGCATCAACAGAAAGGCAAACCCGTACTGCTCGTTACGGGCGCCTCATCCGGCATCGGCAAGGCAACGGCCCGGCTCTGTCCCGGGGAGGGCTTTCGTGTCTTTGGCACAAGTCGGCAAGAGCGTCCTCACGAGAACGGTGTCGAGATGCTAGTGCTGGACGTGCGTTCCGGCGAATCTGTAAGAAGCTGTGTGACACAAATGCTGACTCGAGCGGGACGTGTTGATGTACTCATCAACAATTCAGGCACTATGCACATTGGAGTTGCTGAAGAGACTACGATGCAGTATGCTCGTGCGGTCTTCGAAACTAACTTCTTCGGGGTTGTGCGTGTGACCAACGCTGTGCTACCCCACAGGCGGGACCATAGCCGCGGGCGCATTATCAACATCGGTTCCCTGACCACATGGGTTGGCGAGCTAGGCGAAGCGTTCTATTCTGCCTCGAAGAGCGCCCTCGCGAGGTATACTGAGGCGCTCCGCCATGAGGTATGGTCGCTCGGTATTTATGTCTCCTCGTCGAACCCGGCGCTGTCAGGCCCGACGTTATTCGAGCAGCAGCTAAGGCTGAAGAGACCATCGCGGACTATGACGGCGTGCGCCGAGCGGCCCACAGAACGCTACAGGATAGTCTCCGTCAAGGAGACGATCCGCGTAAGGTAGCGCAACCCATCCTGAAGGTCGCACGTGCTCGTTCACCATGTCGACGCTACTCGGTAGGTAGTGAAGCTCCCTGGCTCCCGTATCTCAAAGTCCTGCTACCGCAGGGTCTTTTCGACTATTTCGTGCGTCGCGGCTTTGGTCTTCATAGGATCCAAGACGATTCAGACGCCCGAGACGAGGCTAAGGAGCACGAATGAAGCGCGTGACTCTGCGGGAAACCAAGGGACGCCTGGATGTGCTGACGAAAAAGGCCCGGTCCTGTGATGCCCGGACTATGTACTGTCTTGCTGCCGGCAGCGAAGCACCTCTTTCAACGTTACGGAGCGCCTTTCGTCGGTGCCGCTGACGTGGGCGCGAGTCCCGCTACGGTGCCTGTGAAGACTATGGAGACGCCCGATACCCACGACTCGGAGGGCTGGACGTCCGCTGGGGGAGCGTCAACATCGCTACCACCGGCAGCGGCGACTCTGCAGCGGCGAACCGATGGACACTGGCGCCCGTGGTACGCTAAGCGCCGTGCCAATCGTAAACTCTGCCACCTGTCGGGCCGACTGCCCTGCTTTCAAACCGACACGAACCACCGCATCAGCACGGTCCTTGTTGAAGCCGCGCAACGCACCGGACGCGGTATCCTCCTGGAGGATTTGAGTGGTACTCGCCAACGGACCGGGTTTAGACATAGGCCGCAAAAAAAGCGACACACCGGGCCTTGCTGCCCAATGCGGCCGTCTGTGTCCCACAAATCATAGCGGGTCGGCGTTTGCGCCCAACGAGCTGAGCCTCTCTCTACCTCTCAGAGTGGCTCCGTTTGTGGTCAGATTGACTGCGCTAACCGTTCTATGGGTGACGACTTTGTCTGTTCAAGCTGCGGGCTCGCCGCCCCGATAGACTCCAACGCGGCGATGACGATCGCAGCAAGGGCTACCTAGGCCTATGGTCTCGACTGAGGTGACCAAGGATAATCTGGTCAGCTGCGTCACCGTCGAAGTCAGAGACAAGCCATCCCGCTCTAGCAGGTGGTCGTCGACTGCTGGGGCGATAGTCGCTTCACCCGAACCGACGAGCGTTCAGGCCCCAGGGCAGTCCTTCTCGCCGTGCCTGGTGTACTGGAGCCCGGGATCTGCAGACGACAAGGTCTGCTCCAGGGGGAGTATCGGGAGAGGCTGCCCCCCTCCCGACACTCCCGTGCTGTGCAGTTGCCTCAACGCTGTCTCAACACCAACGGTAGATAGACCCCGCTCGTCGTACTGATATAGATGTACGCCGGTCTACTGTCCATCAAGCCGTTGTTCACGACAAACGCGAATCGATCCATTCCCGTGTAGCCTTCCATCGGTGTGTAGGTTACATCGGGCGCCGTGCCGCTCAGCTCACCGTACGAGGGACTCTCCACGAGGCGATAGGTCAGCGCCGCGTCGGATATCTCCCTTCCGCGGAGCTGCACAGCCACTGGCGTGTTCATCCGAGTTGTGAGCATCTGCGGCTCGGCAACGACAGGCTGGATGACGTTCACCACCACGCTGGTGGGCGTCTCCTCCGGCACCGTTGGGAAGTAGACCGTTGCTTGGTTCGTGATGATGGTCCCGCCCGGTAGGTCGCTTCTCAGCTGCACGTCTAGGGAGACCTGGCCCGTAGCACCGGGTTGTCCGGCTGGATCCAGCAAACCGATGTCCCAGCTGATCAAACGTGCTTCGGCGGAGTATGATGCATTCTGCCCGGCCTGCAATGTCGTCTCTTCGAACGCCTCGTCAAGGTAGTCGAGGATAAACACGTCTGCTGCTGGGCCCGTACCCACATTTTCGTACTCGATAAGATACGATACCCACTCACCGGGCAGGAGGTCACCGTCGGGCCCGTACTTCTCGTTGGGATCGGAGGGCGCGTTGCACTCCCCATCTTTGCACGTTCCCCCACCTGCCCCGGCAGAGAGAGCAGATGCTTGATCTGCGTGGCGGCACCCCACTCCCGGCACACAGCAGTCGGTCAGAGCACAGGTTATGGATTCCCTAAGCGTGCTGTAGCAGCCGTCGATGCACCGGTAGCGATGATAGCGGGGTACGCCGAACCAGTGGTACAGGTCAAAACGGCCCGGCTCGCAGGTGATCAGATCCTCTGTGCAATCGTGGCTGTTCGGATCGGCATTGCAGTCCCTCAGGCACTCGGTGACGCCGATGGCATCGCCGAGAAAAGGCACTTTGTCCTGCAGTCCGGCCGCACACTTGGCGAGATCTGTCCCCGACCAGGTCTCTATCCCCACCTGGCAGTCCATCGCCGTCAGCACTGCTTCGACCGTACGGCTGACCCGACCGACCACCGCGGTCATCGCTACGTTGCTCAGACAGTTGTTGAGGCAGCATCCCGCGCCCCCGGATAAAAACCCCGCCAGCTCTCCTGCGGTCCCGGGTAACGAGGTGCCTCCTAGGAGATCCCACTCCCCCCAGTACTCCGGCTCCTCGGTGTTGAGGTCCCAGCTCATACCGCCGGTCGTGTCTTGGACTGTGAAGAGGGTGCCTGCAAAAGTGCTGGCTATAGCGCGCCCGTCGTCCATATACACGAATCGCGTTGCCCGGGTGGGGCGATGGATTAGGATTGCCTGAACCGAGGTGCTGTCATCTCCGAAGGTGAGGTGATAGGCACCGGCCCAGACGTAACCGTCGGCGAGCGCCTGAGTGTATAGCGCCTGCAGGTCGGCATCAGCTGCTGCTTCAACCTGCCACTCGGTCAGTGTGAGCGAGACCATCGCTGTCACCTCTGTCGCCACGTACGCGGTATAGGACGCTGGGTCCAATGTCTCGTCGTTGAGACCGATCCCTACCAGCAGGCCCGCGAGCCCGTCGATCGTACCGTCGGGGATGCCCCACTCGTACACGACGGTCACCAGAAACCGACCTCTGTCACCAGGGGCCACGTTTCCCAACGGCCAGAAGACCTGATGGCGTCCGGGCCAGTAAACGCCGCCGCCGCTACTGTCTGCGTAGGTCGCCAGAAAGGGTAGCCGAACTGTGAGGATAGCATTTTCCACGATTCCCGGCGAGTGGCTGGCATAGACGACCACGTAGTCCACTGCCTCCCCCGGGAACATCCGGTTGGGCCCTAAGATCTCCACCTCGACCCCGGTTCGCGTGCGTGTTGGGAGATAAGGATAGCCATCGTTGGCCGAAAAGTCGGTGTCCTCGATCCAGGTGTTGATGAAATTCCAGGTAATGTATGTATTGGCGGCGTGTGGTGAGGTCATCTCGAGGGTTGTCCTGGCCATGCCACCGGCGCTCATTGTCAGGCCGGATGTCTGCGTGTCCCAGTAGGAATCACTGACGCTATCCGCGTTGCGCCCCACCAGTCCCCCCAGATCTGAACCCGTGCCACTCACCCGGCCGGTGCTGTAGGTCCGCGCAACCTCACCGCGCTGCAGCGTTCCTACCAGCCCGCCGACCCTGGCTGCGCCATCAATGACGGCGCGACTGTAGCTGTCAGAGATAGCGCTGCCCGCCGCGTCGTAGTACCCGACGAGTCCACCGACATCATCCGCCCCTCGAACGCTTCCCACAGTATATGCCTGCCGCACGTCACTCCCGGCGCGACCCGCCAGGCCACCCACCATATTGCCACCGCGCACGTCGGCCAAGGTATAGACGCGAGCCAGGCTGCCACCAGCGTTCCCTGTCAGACCCCCCACCATCGACCCGGTGGACAGGATCTGTCCGGTAAGGGAGACCTCCTCAATGTCGGTGTTGGAAGAGTTTGCCGCGAAACCACCACTGTTCGAGCCGACCGCTAAGTTGGCGTTCTGCAGGTGTACATTCCCCAGTTCGGCGTTCTCGACCCACCCAAAGAGACCCTGGTAAAATCTGTCGGGTCGACTGAGGGTCAGGTTCCGCAAGGCATAGCCGCCGCCGTCAAGGCTGCCCCTGAACCGATTCGCAGTCGTGCCGATCGGTTCCCAACCCCGTCCGTAATCCCACACCACCGACGCCGAGAGGTCGATGTCGTTTGCGAGCCAATACGCCGCCGTGAGGTCCTGCCGCATCGCATACAGCTCGTCTGCAGTGGTAATGAGGTACGGGTCGAGCGCAGTGCCCGAGCCGTCCAGGTCCGCCAGGTCGATCGACTGCAGCCGATCATAGCCCCCGAGGTCACGGAACACAGGATAGCCGCTCTCCTCGTCCATTCTCCACAGGGTTTGGAAGTTGAAGAAGTGGTAGGTCGGCTGCTGCTGCATCTGGGCGGTGGTTCGGCCCACGCACCCGGAGCTCTCAGCCTGACCCGATGTGTTGGTATCCCAGTAACAGCTTACGAACGTATCAGCGTGTCGGGGGTCGCTGCCGGCGAATCCGCCGACGTTGTCTCCCGATCCTGATACGGTGCCGGTGCTGTAGGAGCGGAACACATTGCCACCGTCTCCAATGAACCCGCCAACGAAGTCCGGGCCCTCGACGGAGGCCCGACTGTAGCTGTCCAGAACCCAGCCATCGTCCAAGTTCGCTCCCACCATACCGCCGACATAAAAGAGGTCAGCGCGTACCGAACCCGAGGCCGAACTGTGCCGGATCTGTCCGCCGCTTGTACCGGCGACGCCTCCGACGAAGAGCTGACCCCGCACCTCGGCGTCGACGGATACGTCATGGATAAGGACGTGCAGGCCTGCAGAGCCCACCAAGCCTCCCACGGAGCCGCCCCCGGAGATGATCTGCCCGGTTACGGAGCAGGAATCCACGTTGCTGCTTGACAGCGCGCCCGCAAGCCCTCCGCTCCAGCCCCCAGAGCTCAGGTTCACGTCCTCCAGGTGAATATTGCGCAAAACGGTCTGCATAGCCGAGCCGAACAGGCCTTGATAGCTTTCGTTCGGTCGGTTGATGGTAAGGTTTCGGATGCTGTGGCCCCGGCCGTCGTAGCCCCCCGTGAATGCACTGCCCAAGCTGCCGATCGGCACCCAACCCGTTTCCGTGTTCCACGGTGAGATGCCCAGATCGATGTCGTCGATCTGCAGGTAATGAGCTGACAGGTCATTTCTGACGTTGTTCAAATGCGCTGCTGTCGCGACAAGATATGGGTCAGCCTTGGTGCCCGAGCCACCGGCGAACTGCTGGGGTGCCGAAACAGGGCCAGCAGCTTCGATCTCATATACGGCGGCACTCCCGGTCGGCGGTTGAGTCGGGACGGACGCTGTAGTGACTCCTATCGGCAGCAGGAGTGCCAGAGACAGCACAAGACCAACCATGCGAACACTCTGATGGTGACTCATAATGATCCTCCCTACTTAAACAGTATAGATTTACCCAATATCACTTTTCCGTCCAACGCCATCTACCGCTACGGCCTGTAGACGGGATCACCACGCTCGTCAACGGGATATCCCGCGCGCCGTATCAACTCACTGCCCGGCGTAAGGTCATCCCCCCGGGCAAACAGTCTTTCCTGTAACTCGGCGTCCAGCGCTGCCTGCAATTCTGCGTATGCTGCATCGCCCACCCGGTTTTCGAGCTGATAAGGGTCGCACTCGTTATCGTATAATAGCCAGGGCCCCTCGATGGTGCTCACGTACGTGTGCCGCGTTGTGCGCAGACCTCGCCAGTCCCGGCCGCCGTTATGGTACGCGAACTGATGGAAGCAGGCGGGCAGCTCGATTAGGGCGGAAGTCTTGGGCGGGAGCGCTGCACCCCGCAGGAAGGGGGCGAAGTCGTGTCCTTCCACTGTCTGTGGAATCGGCAGGCCCGCCAGGCTCAGCAGAGTAGGCATCAGGTCAGGGCTGTTTATCGGCACATCAATCTCCTGTCCTGCACGCCCAAAGGCTGCAGGATAGCTTAGCAGCATGGGCACCCGGATCGACTCATCCCATGGGCGCTGCTTGTTCCGTGCGCCGTGCGACCCGAGCATATCGCCGTGATCCGATGTGAAGACAACGATCGTGGAGTCTGCTAGTCTCGCCTCGTCCAGCGCCTCCATCAACCTGCCGAAGCACATGTCCAGTGCAGTGCAGTGGGCATAATACCCAGCCAACCACTCCCGAGCCGCCCTCTCTGTCTCCGATGGCACGTTCGGGCGCAGCTCTAGCGTCTTCGGATCGTAGACCTCGCGAAACGCTTGGGGGGCCGTCTGGTAGGGATCGTGAGGCGGACCCCACGACAGCATCAGCAAGAACGGCCGTTCCGGGTTCTGGTTGGAGATAAAGGCCTCCGCGTCGCGTGTCTGTGCGATGGCATCATAGCCCTCCCACCAGAGCTTTTCCGGGCTGTCGCCGTAATAGAAAGAGTCGTTGTAGTCGTGGGTGCACTCCCGCACCTTCCAGTAGTGGAAACCCTTGCGGCGTTCGGGTGGGATGTAGGCGCTGCGCCCGTGTCCGTCGATGTGCCATTTTCCGATATAGGCTGTGTCGTATCCCGCATCGGAAAACCGCTCCGCCAAATAGACAGGCTCCCCCGCTAACGGCACGTCATTGACGAAGACGCCGTGCGTCAGTGGGTATTGTCCCGTCATCAGCGTCGCGCGCCAGGGACTACAGACCGGGCAGTTGGACACTGCGCGTGTGAAGTTGAGGCTTTTGCCGGCAAACTCATCCAGGTGCGGCGTCTGCACGTTCGGGTCGCCCGCGTACCCCGTGGCTTGCGCCCGCCACTGGTCGCCAAAGACAAAGAGCACATTAGGCTGTCGTGAGGAGCTCATAGGCTTTTCTCCGCATTAATCCGTGAGCTGAGCTTAAGCCTGGTGCCTACGAACAGAGTGTCCTGAGGGTTGGCCGGCTCAACTGTGACCTCGCTGTACGGTCGTATGTCTATTAGGCCGCCGCACTTGAACGGGCAGCGTTGCTTTTCCTGCGCGCGAAACCGCGCGCCCCGAGACACCGAACCGTTTGCAGCACGCGTCGCCATCGTCGCCTGCTCGGAGGGGAGGGGATCTCCCACCCGCCACGGCTTTATCATCGATGCCACGATGATGTCCCCGGTCCTTGGATGGTTAGACGGACGGAGCACAGCTGCGTCTGCCCGCACCGTCTTAGTGATCGATTGCACCGAGTTAGTAGACATAGGCACGGTCCTATACTGCTACGGCAGAGCCAGCAGCGGCCTATACTCGCCGTATAGCGCAGGTGCCAACCTCAGCGGCTGCTCCGCAGTTACCCAGAAAGCAGGCAAGGCTAGCAAGAAAGTGGGTCCCGAGGCAGGGACTGGTTCGCTCTAGATGCCTGAAAGGAGGCTGTGGCCCACAATACCATTATGCCCCGATCGAGGCTGTTTGGCAAGCGTAAGGACAGGTATCTCGAAAGGGGAGCTTCTCTATCCATCCTTGCCGGCTACAGTAACTACGGGCTGGGCCCGTTCATCTCCGCCCCAGGAGGAGGCGATTGGGGCCCGCATCCCTCTGGGGACTGCCTCGTTGCCTGGAGCCCGATCACGTGGATCCTCTTCTGGGCGGGCCAAGAGTACGTATCAGTCTCAAGAACAAGCCTGGCAGCACCTAAGGTGGCACCCGCAGCAGTCTCATCTATCCTCAGAAACCGCACCTCGGCCCCGATCAGGTCAAGGGGCGCCTGTTCCAGACAGCCGAGGGCATCGGCCGGCCCGGCTTCGACCATGAGTTCGGTCGCCGGCTGGTCAACGCCTATCGCGGCGCTCGCTTAACGGTGAGCTCCGCGGTAAGGCCTAGCGTGCCGGGCCCATAGCCCCACCGCGGTAGACGGAACGCCATAGAGCCGGTCAAGGTAGCCGCACCGCCCTAGGACCTGGTCGACCCTCAGCGGGACCTGATGTCGGGCAGGCACAAGGTACGGCGGGCGTGATAGGTCCCCGTCTCCTTTCCATACTGCTTGCGGTGGGTGCCTGTCTCCCTACTCTGTCAGTAGCGCGAATTGGCATTCGCCGCGAGGCGTGGAGTCTGGGTGTGAAGCGGTCTGGTACCCTTTGGACGTCGGAGTGGTAGGGCTAACGGCGTCATCCTCGGGGCGGTTGCCGCTGACCGTAGTGCCCGCGTTCGCGGCCCCGCCCAACAGTAGACGACTGCTGAGCCTTGGGCGGGAGAGAGAGACCGGTCAGGCACGTCGTGAGAGACTGAAACTGATCTAGTACGCCGGCAATGCGGTGCGGCGACGTCCGGTCAATCGCGCGGTCGACCCGATCTGTGTATAATGGAGACAGACAATGCGTAGCACCTAGGAGCAGATATGGCGCTTTCCGACACAGACCCGAAAGCTAAGGCCCTGCAGCTTCAGATGCTCCGCGATGTCCCAGTGTGGCGCAAGGTGGCGCTGTGGGCTGAGCTGAACGCAACAGCTCGTGCACTGGCGCTCAGCGGTCTGCGGGCTCGCTATCCCCGCGCCGACGAAGCTGAGCTGCGCCGCCGCTTGGCCGATGTGCTGTTGGGGCCGGAGCTCGCGACCCGTGTCTACGGGCCGCTGCCGGAGCGTCCTTATGATTCCTGAGCCGATTGCGGTGACCTTGCTCGTGATCGAGGTGTTGGACCAGTTGGGTGTCGCCTATCTGGTAGGTGGCTCCCTGGCAAGCACCGTGCATGGCGAGCTGCGGACCACACTCGATGCCGATTTGGTCGCGGACCTACACCCTGAACACATTGCCCCCTTTGTTAAGGCCCTAGCGTCGGCCTTCTACGTCGACGAGGGCATGATCCGCGAGGCACTTGACCGCCGCGGCGGCTTCAACCTGATCCATCTGGAAACGATGTTCAAGGTGGATGTGTTCGTCCCCAAACTGCGCGCGTTTGACCGGGAGCAGATGAGGCGGCGCGCGCGTCACGTGGTAGTCGCGGAGCCCGAGCTCGCGATCTATGTTGCCACAGCTGAGGACACCATTCTGGCGAAGTTGGAGTGGTACCGGCTGGGTGGTGGTGTCTCGGAGCGGCAATGGCGGGACGTCATCGGGGTCATCACGGTGCAGGCCGAACGCCTGGACACCGCATATCTGCGTTGCTGGGCTCCCTCGCTAGGAGTTGCCGATCTGTTTGAGCAAGCACTGGCGGAAGCCGGCGCCCACTGAACCTATCGCAGCCGCTCTGTCGAACCGCCTCAACCCCGCGGCGCGGGCGGCGCGCTTGGCGGCAGCCACCTCGGCGGAGGTGCGCGGTGCGGCGCCGCAGCGTCTGCCGGCGATCGACAGCTTGTCACGGGGTTGAGCCTGGCGCGCGGTCTTGAGCACGTCGGGCCCACCAGATTATGGGCCCGTGGCCATTTCGCTGATAATAGCTTCGGCCTCTGTCACTATATCGCTCACCCGACCGATGCCCCTGCCGGCGGCGCTGCATCTTGTGGCAGCGCCATCATCACAGCATCTTAGGTCGGACCTGCGATATTCAAAAACCATCTTAATTGGTAACAAACGGCCAAACCTGCTCAACGACGGTACCAGCGACCGGGCACGGGCTGCGTTATCCGCATCCACGTACAGGAGCGCCATCCCCGCTAGAGTCCAGGCGAGGCTCGATCGCAATCCTTTCCATTCGCCCCTCCCAGTAGCACCTCAACCTAGCAAGACCGCAGACGGTCACGGTGACTGTCCTCCCAGTAGGCCCATCCCAGGCACGTCAGCAGCATACCGAGTTAGATCAGTTCGCTCACTTCCCGGAAGACCGCAACTGCGTATGTCAACTTGGCGGCAATCCCATCGAACTCCCCGGCAACTAGAACAAGACAGCCGACTACGTGCGGACTTCAGGCGATGAGGCGCCGCTCACCGGCTGTACGGGCATTCTCCAGGGCACGCTGCACCAGGCGCGTCGCCTGATCATAGGCTGCAGAGCGCATCAGGCTCCAAGCCTTGCCCCCTGGCGTTGGGCACCGGCAGGCCGAGACGATTCAGGATGGTGATGGCCTGATCAACGCGCAGCATAGCCGACTCGGGCCGTATGGTGAGCACGTACCTGGTCGCGAGGGTCTGCAGGCCCCCGCAAGCTTCAGCGGATCGTTCAACTCGCGCTGCACTGCCAGGCCCTCCTCCGCCAGCCGGATAGCTTCATCAAGCTCGCTACAGCACATAGCGTGGACGCCGAAGATCTGCAGCGCCCAGGCTAGCGCGTGCAGATCACCGAGCGCACCTGATCGACAGCAGTGCCTCGGCGTGACGACGTGCGGCATCAAGCCCCCCGAGCAGGTGGTTCAAGTGTGCGAGCCGGTTCAGCGTGCGCGCCTCCCCCCAGCGGCCGCCGGCGGCACGCAGACAGGCCAAGCTCTCCTCTTGGGGCTCGATGGGGTGCTCCAATAGGCGCGCCTTGCGGCGCAACGCTCGTCCGCGCTCCCCTTGCACTTCATCGCCAGACGGCCCCGGCGGTGCCAGCCCCCGCAAGGCCCGATACACCGCGCCCTCTGCCTCTGCGCCACTCGCGACTTCACCCCGCCAGATCAACAACGTGGCGACGGGTCTCGGAGGTTCGATCTCCTCCCCATCGACGCCCCGTCGAAGGCCCTCGCGGCGTTCCTGGGCTGAGAGGTACACTCGTCTCCCTGCCTCATACCGAACCCGGCGTGTGTAATAGAGCATCAGCTTATCGACAGCCTGCTCGAGCTACCAATATCCTCCCGCTCAACAATCCAGTCCCAGGCCAACCGGGCGTTGTCGATTTCCACGTCCATCGCTGCAATCGCTGCAACCTAGAACGGGCCCTGCGCCGCCGCGCACCAGCAGCGCAGCACACCCACGTAGTAGGGCTCGTGGCGGACGCACAGCTTGCGCTCGGTCGTCGGGTCTTACGCAAGCCTCTCGGCAGCGTACTGCCGCAGGCTGTCTTGAGGGACTCACGAGCCTCTCTTCGTATTAATCCGTGAGCTGGGCTTAAGCCTGGTGCCTACGAATAGAGTGTCCTGAGGGTTTGCCAGCTTAGCCGTGACCTCGCTGTACGGTCGTATGTCTGTTAGGCCTCCGCGCTCGAACGGGCAGCGTACGTTTTCCTGCGCGTGAAACCGCGCCCCCGGAACACCGAACCGTACGCTGCACGCGTCGCCATCGTCGCCTGCTCGGTGGGGAGCGGATCTCCCACTTGCCACAGCTTTATCATCGATGCCGCGATGATGCCTCCTGTCCTTGGATGGGCAGACAGACGGAGCACAGCTACCTCCGCCCGCACCGTCTTCGTGATCGATTGCACCGAGTTAGTAGCCTTAGGCACGGTCCCATACCCTATCGATCCCACGATTCCACGGGCGCCACACCACGCGCTCCCGCACCTTACTCGAAGTAGACTCCGTCGTGTTCCAGCGTCTCGCGCAGTAGTCCATAGGGCAGCTCGCGGGTGCCCTCGTCGCGCTGAGCGCATAACGCGGCAGCGGTGCCAGCGGCTTGGCCTTGTCCCATACAGGCCACCGTGTTGCGGGTGGACATATGGGCGTCATGGTCGGCGGTGATCATCATCCCCGTTGCCAGCAGATTGTCTAGCCCTTGGACGCGTAGCGCGCGGTAGGGAATGCCGTAAGTGCCGCCATCTTTGATCTGAAGGCGCGGTGCAGAATCGTGGAAGCCGTAGACGAAGACGTCGTCGGCGAAGTGGTGGCCTTCCAAGACGTCTCTTCGGCTGATGTCGTAATCGCAAGCGATCAGGCGCCCGCGGCGGATGGTAAGAGAGGGGCTGGTGCGCGCGATAAAGGCTTTCTCACAACCTGGGACGTATGCCCGGAAGAGTTCGACGGCGCGCGCCTGCCGGCGTCGGAGCTCAACTTCCGCACGGGAGGCAGCGTCACGATCGATGGGGCTGACCGCCATTAGGTAGTTGATCTTGATGAACATAAAGTAATCATCGTGTACTGTGGTCGTGACCATCGACATTCCGATCTCCGCTGCCTCTGTAGCAAAGCCCTCTGGCATCGCTGCGCGCTGTCCATCAAGCCTTACGATCAGGTCTTCACTGCCGCTGCGCCATCCGCGCGCATATTGGGTCAGGGCATCGTGTGTGGTGATGAAGTCATAATACCCTTCCATGCTGACATTAGCTAGACCGATGCTGTTCACCACGGGATAGTCGTTTGGTTCTGTGTAATCGGCGCCAGCCCGCGCACAGAGGTCACCGTAGCCGGTGCAGTCGACGAAAGCCTTGGCCAGTATCGCCTCACGGCCTTGATGGCTTTCGGTGATCACGCCCCGGACTTCAGATCCTGCGACGATGGCGTCAGCCAGCAGTGTGTTCAGGTGTAAACTCACCCCGGCTTCTTCCAGCATTTGGAGCGTCACGAGCTTGTAGATCTCCGTATCGATGGCAGTACAGACAGCGTCATAGTCGTAGCCCACGATCATCTCAGCGTGACCGCTGGTGCCGCCGGCAGCACGGAGACGATCAATAATCGTCTCTGGAATCCCTTTTACCACCTGCCGCTTCTCGATGCCGGGGAAAGCTCTCCAGAGATTGTAGAAGCTGTGAAGGGCAGTCCCGCCCTCAACGACGATCCCTCCAGTATATCCTTTCATCTCAATCAGCGCGGTCTTGGCACCTTGGCGGGCAGCGGCGAGTGCCGCTACCACACCGCCCGTTCCGCCTCCAGCGATCACAACGTCATAGTGTTGTGCGGTTAACGTTCTCGATGGTTCGGTATGTTGCATCGCCATTTCCTCCTGGGTTCTTGATGCTGAGCTTTTGCTTGGAATCGGTTGTAGCACGGCTCAGTCTTGCGTCAAATAGGCCCGATGGCTTGGGGCTTTGGCAAGTCTTGATTTCCGGGTATATATAGGTCTGTTGTGCTGGCTTCTTGCCTTGGATCTAAGTTTGACTTAGGAGGTTAGCGGTGAAACCAGTGACACTTGTAGTTGTTGGTGCTGGAAGTCGGGGGACGACGTACGCGCGCTTTGCTTCAGCCTTTCCCGAGCGGGCCAAAGTGGTGGCGGTGGCTGAACCGCGGGAAGCTTATCGACGTGCGATGGTGGATAAGCATCACATACCGCCCGAAAAAGCCTTTGCGGACTGGCGCGATGTTGCTGCGCAGGCGAAGCTTGCTGACGCGGCGGTCATTGCGACTCAGGACCATATGCACGTTGAGCCCGCGGCCGCCTTTGCCGATCTCGGCTATGCGATCCTTCTCGAGAAGCCGATGGCGCCGGGCCCCGAAGGCTGCCGGCGAGTGGTTGACGCAGTGAAACGGAACAACGTGCTCTTCGGCGTTTGTCACGTGTTGCGCTACACTCGCTACACTCAGCAGATGAAGGCTATGCTTGACAGTGGTGTGATCGGCGACGTCGTTGGCCTCCAAAGGCTGGAGCCGGTGGGCTTCTGGCATATGGCGCA
The DNA here is from genome assembly GCA_003562365.1 of Anaerolineae bacterium. Taxonomy (GTDB): domain Bacteria; phylum Chloroflexota; class Anaerolineae; order B4-G1; family SLSP01; genus PWVB01. Next base: position 5,625 of record PWVB01000259.1, on the reverse strand, counting down.
TTCCTTCGTCCGGGGCAACTGGCGCAATGAGGCAGAGTCCGGTCCGATGCTGCTGACGAAGTCCTGCCACGATCTGGATTGGATACACTATATGATGGGGGTGCCGTGGACGGCGGTCTCTTCGTTCGGGTCACTCAAGCATTTTCGAGCGGAGGAGGCACCTGAGGGCGCTGGCGAGCGCTGTGTGGCGTGTGCCGTGGCCGCCACCTGTCCCTATTCTGCGGAGAGGATCTACCTCGAAGCGTTACGGCGTGGGCATACCGGATGGCCGGTAGGCGTGCTTACGCCCGAGCCTACGCAGGAGGCGGTATTAGCAGCCTTGCGGGACGGCCCGTATGGACGCTGCGTCTACCGTGCAGATAACGATGTGGTGGATCATCAGATCGTCAGCGTTGAATTTGACGGCGGTCGAACTGCGACTTTCACGATGATGGCATTCACGAAGATGCGCCATCGTGAGACGCACGTGTTTGGGACCCGCGGTGAGCTTGTGGGCGACGGACGCTTCATCCGGCATTACGATTTCCTCACCGACAAGACCCGCGAGATCGATACGGAAGCTGACGCTGATGGGTCGATCCTCAGCGGCCACGGTGGCGGTGATTTCGGCCTGATGGACCGATTCGTGCGTGCGGTCGCCGAACAGGATCCGCAATGGATACTTTCGGGCCCGGATGAGACGTTGGCGTCGCATCTGCTGGTTTTTGCTGCGGAGGATGCGCGGCGCGATGGGGGAGTTGTGACCTCGAGAGGCGAATAGGAGCTTTCGATGCAATTGTACTTTATACGACACGGACAATCACTGAACAATCTTCGTTACGTCCAGACTGGTTCCTCGGATGGCCGGATTGCGGATCCGGCGCTTACTGAGGTAGGCGAGCAACAGGCGGAGTTGGTCGCTAGATTTTTGGTCAATGCTGGCGACGATGGTGTGGATCTTGACTGGGATCCGCAGAACATCGCAGGATTCCACGTGACACACGTCTACGCCAGCCTTATGGAGCGGGCCGTAGCCACCGGACATCAGATCGCCGAAGTGCTGGATCTGCCACTGCTAACCTGGTTGGATATTCACGAGACTGGTGGGATGTTTCTCTACGACTCAGAGACTGAAGAGCATCGGCCTCAACCAGGGCGAGCACGAAGCTACCTGCAGACGCATTATCCACGAATCGTCTTACCCGACAGTGTGACTGAAGCGGGGTGGTGGAATCGGCCCTTCGAGTCGCAGGAGGCTCGCGCGCCACGCGCTCGTAGGGTGCTTCGGGAGTTGCTGGAGCGGCACGGCGATGCCGATGATAGGGTAGTGTTTGTCAGCCACGGTGGGTTTTTCAACCATTTTCTACACGCTGTTCTTGAGTTGGAAGGAGTTGAGACACTCTGGTTCGGGGTCAACAATGCATCAATTACCCGAATCGACTTTGAGGATGGGGAGCGAGTGGTAGCCTACATGAACCGCGTCGACTTTTTGCCCACCACTCTCATCACATAGAGGCGAAACTGTGACACTACAGCGGGTGTTAGCCAAGACCGCCGTCCGTGAGAATACCGTGCAGCTCTACACAACGGTGGGCTATTTTGTAGCCTTCGTTGCGTTAGGCTTGGCCTATGCAGCGCTTGGTCCGACACTGCCGGATCTCGCAGCGCTCGTGGGTACCGACCTGACTCGTATCAGTTACGGTCTGGCTGCCAGGAGCTTAGGATACCTGGTGGGCTCGGTGGTTGCGGGGCGTCTCTATGACTTGATTGATGGGCATCCTGTGATGGCAGGTGTGCTACTCCTAACCGCACTTCTGCTGGTGGTGATCCCCCTCGCTCCGGTGCTGTGGCTTATGATTGCGCTCCTCTTTTTAATCGGTGCTGTGCAAGGGGCGATCGATGTGGGCGGCAACACGTTGCTGGTCTGGGTTCACGGTGACAAGGTCGACCCCTATATGAACGCCATGCACTTCTTCTTTGGTGTGGGGGCGTTTGTCTCTCCGCTGATCATCGCCCAAGGTGTGCTTATCAGCGGTGGCATTCGCTGGGCCTATTGGGCGCTGGCATTGCTGATCGCCCCCGTGGCTCTGATTGTCTTGCGTCTGCCCAGCCCCAGACCAGCCGGTCGTTCGGAAGTGGAGAGAACTGGATCCGGCACTCCCGTCGCTTCGCGCGGTCAGGATCTGGCGCTGGTGGCGATGATTGCGGTCTTCTTTTTCCTGTACGTCGGTGCGGAGAGCGGCTTTGGCGGATGGATCGCGAGCTACGCCAGAGCAACCGGGTTGGGGGATGCCGTGACAGCAGCTTATCTCACCTCGGCCTTCTGGGGAGCGCTCACCTTGGGACGGTTGTTATCCATTCCCCTGGCGGCGCGCTTCTCACCGCGGCAGGTGCTGACTGGAGACTTGATCGGGTGTTCAATCAGTATGAGCATCCTGCTCCTGTGGCCTGCCGCGCCGTTGGCGACCTGGGTGGGGACGCTCGGTGCGGGGCTCTTCATGGCCTCGATGTTTCCTACGACGCTCTCGCTGGCCGAAAGGCATATGACGATCAGCGGTACGATCACGAGCCTCTTTTTTGTTGGTGCCAGCCTTGGTGGGATGATATTGCCGTGGGTGATCGGTCAGTTTTTCGAGCGCGTGGGTCCGCACGTCACGAACGTGACAAACGCAGCTGCTGTTGCGGCGAGTGTGCTGGTCTTCGCCCTGATCGTCTTCCACACGCGTCAGCGGTCTACTGATGGCGTAGCCGCGGAAGGGAGGTTGTAGAGGTGAATAGGCTGATCACGACGTTGGGAGCCAAGACCCTGGAACAGCTTGGCTCAGGCATCATCCTGCCTCATGAGCACATCTTCGTAGATCTGCGTCCATTGGACGATCCCAACCATGGTCAGGGGGCGGTGGAGGACGTGGTGGCGTTGATGCAGCCCGAACTGCTGCGAGCGCAACGGGCTGGCGTGGCCGCGCTGGTGGCATGCACTCCGCTGGGAGTGGGGCGCCGTGTGGACTGCGATCTTGCCGTCTCAGAGGCTGCTGGGTTGCCTGTCCTTGTTCCCACCGGTGTCTACCGTGAACCTTGGGTGCCCGATTGGGTGCACGCCGCTGAGGAGGCGGAGCTGCGCGACTGGATGCTGGGAGAACTGGAGGATGAGATCGCGGGAACGGGCATACGAGCTGGTTGGATCAAGTTGAGCGCCGGCGATGATGGCATGACCGACTGCGAGCGCAAAGTTCTGCGGGCTGCCGCTGGCGCAGCTGCCAGAACCCACGCTGTGATCGGCAGCCATACGATTCGTGGGTCCGTCGTGCTTGACCAGATCGCGATCATCGAGGCTGCGGGCTATACGGCAGAGCGCTTTGTGTGGATTCACGCTCAAAACGAGCCCGATGTGGCGTTACACGAGATGGTGGCGCGCCGGGGTGCGTGGGTGGAATATGATGCCATTGGCAGTGAATCGATCGATGATGCCGTATTCATCGAGCACATTCAACGTATGCTGGACGCCGGGTTTCTGGAGCAGGTATTGTTGAGCCACGACCGAGGTTGGTACGATCCGTCAAAACCCGGAGGTGGTCAGCCCAAACCCTTCACCTATATCACTGAGGTCTTCCTGCCGAAGCTGACAGCAGCTGGGATACCGCGGTCAACCATCGATCAACTGACACGCCGCAACCCGTTTCGGACTTTTGCGCGCTGACGCCCACATCCAGCTCCTGCCATATCCTCAAAGATCGCCAGTTAGCTGGCGTGCGAGTCTATTGTGTTGCTCAATCAAGGGCGGCAGATCGATGGCTAGACAGCTGCCGTTCTGCACTAAGATATGGCCGTTGACGATTGCGAGATCAACCTGCTGCGGAGCGCAGAAGAGCGGTGCTGCCGCTGGGTCGTGCGTACCGGCATACGCAAGTCTGTCAAGCCGCAACCCGATCAGGTCGGCGGCTTTTCCTGGGCTGAGTTCACCGATATCGTCGCGCCCCAGCACTTCGGCACCGCCCCGTGTGGCGATCCACAGCGCTTCTTCGGCTGAGAGGCCAGCCGGATTCCCACTGACCCGCTGGAGCAATAGTGCCATCCTGGCCTCTGCCAGCAAGTGCGAGCTGTCGTTGCTCGCCGAACCATCGACGCCCAGGCCGGTTGGCACCCCAGCATCCAGATACGCCCGAACCGGGGCGATTCCTGAGGCAAGGCGCATGTTGCTGGAGGGGCAATGGGCAATGCCGGTATGAGTTGCGGCCAGCCGAGTAATCTCTTCGGGGTTCACGTGGACGCCGTGTGCGAACCAGACATCATCTCCCATCCAGCCGAGAGACTCAGCATAGCCGACCGGACGTAGACCGGCGGTTTCTAGGCAGTAGGCCTCCTCTTCTTTAGTTTCAGCGAGGTGCGTGTGCAACTGCACGTTGTAAGCGCGAGCCAGGGCTGCTGACTCTCGCATCAGGTCCTCTGTGACGGAGAAGGGCGAGCAAGGCGCCACAGCAATCCGCAGCATCGCGTAAGGGCTGGCATCGTGGTGCGCCTCGATGACCCGTTGAGTATCCTGCAAGATGGCGTCCTCGCTTTCCACCACCTGATCAGGCGGTAGTCCGCCTTGACTCTTCCCGCGGCTCATCGCGCCGCGAGTCGCATGAAAGCGGATACCAAGCTCCTGGGCAGCGCGAATCTCATCTTCCAACGTAACGTCGTTGGGAAAGATGTAGAGGTGATCTGCAGCCGTTGTGCATCCGGACAGCAGCAGCTCTGATAAGCCCAAGAGTGCGCTGGTGTAGACTGCTTCGCCGGTCAGGTTAGCCCATATCGGATAGAGCGTCTTGAGCCAGCCAAACAGCGGCGCATTCTGCGCTGCCGGGATGGCGCGGGTCAGCGTCTGGTACAGATGGTGGTGGGTGTTGATCAATCCGGGCATAATCAGCATGCCTTGGGCATCGAGTTCGTGATCAGCCTTCTCCGGTAGAGCGTCTGTTGGTCCGACAGCTTCGATGACAGCATCACGGATGTAGAGACCTCCATCACTGATGCGGTGCCTATGATCATCCATCGTGACGACAAGGTCGGCGTTTTTAATCAGCAGGGTAGTCAAACTATGGATCCTCCACGTCTCTAGACGACGGCGCATTGTTCTCACGTGGCCGATCGTATCGCTGATGCGGATAACCAGCTTCTGGCATAGTGTAACATAGATTTCGGCATCTGCATTGGGATTCGCAGGCGTCTGTGCGGTCTGACGCTTTCCGCACCACCGTGGTTGCTCCGCGATAGAGTTGCCCGATTCAGATTGCCAGGGCTCTCTAACAGACGGGCAGGACAAGGTGAGTTTAGCTGGCATCTGTGGTATAGTGGAAGCGTTTGGCTTCCGAATGCCGGATGTGAGCTGCTGACAGGAGATTCAGCATGAATCTAAAACGCTGGCCCTTGGCAATGAAGGTCGCCGCAATGCTTCTCATCGTACTCCTGGGTCCCACTGTCCTACCCGGCGCCGGCTCTCGGCGGCATCCAGCGGATCCGGACATCGCGGTGCAGGCGCAGTCTATGGTCTCCGATGCTATCAGGGCACTTTCCGACGCCGATGACCTCAGCGTCCACAGCGTGACGGCTGAAGACGGCCTGCTGGCAGTCTGTCTGCGAGCCGACCTGGCCTTGCTATCGGAT
>PWVB01000007.1 GCA_003562365.1 Anaerolineae bacterium | reverse complement strand
CACAGGAGGCTATGACCTTCTTCCAGGCTCGGGACTTCGCCGACATCTACCTAAAGCTGTCTGAGGTGGTGGACGCCGGCAAGGAGGAGGCAGACGCATCGAACGTGCCTCCCCATCTGCAGCCTTACGTTCAGCGGGTGCGGGAGCGGCAAGCTATTGCCGGCGCACCCGCTGATGGCTTCCCTGCTGGGCTTTTGTGGGCAGAGCACTATTGCAGATCAACCACCCAGGATCGCTATGTGGCTGACCGCCAGCTGGACCTGGCTGCGGTACGATCTGTGGATCAGCCGGCGGCTGTAGATCAGCCTCCACGGGGACGCGATTCGCTGTTTCGGCAGCTCTTCATCCTGGGACGCCGCCAGTTCGACCTAGTTCGAAACGACGTGCGGACCCTCTTCGTCCTACTTGTGATGATGCCGCTGATAGGTTTGCTGTTTATGCTGGTCAGTCAGAATACAGCGTTTGTAGGCCGTCCGGTGACTGAGGCTACGTTGAGGGCGGATCTTCTGGCGGGGCTGAATGTGGTGGACGAGGCTGGCTTTCAGGCGGAGCACGTGGGCGAGAAAGCGGAGTATCTGCCGCTCCAGGACGCCGCAAACTTGGTCACGATGCTGGGGCTGGCACTGACTCAGGCCGGGACCTTCGGCGCAGCCTATGAGATTGTGAAAGAGCGGGCAATCTTTCAGCGGGAGAAGTCAGTCAACCTGCAGTCAGGCGCGTATGTGCTTTCTAAGGCGTTGGTGCTGGGATGTTTTGCCGTGATCCAAGTTGCGAGTGTTCTGATGGTGCTAGGACTCAAGCTTGACCTAAGCTTCGCGCCGATCCTGCGCCTTTTCCCTTCAGGGGTGCTGGAGCTCTTCGTCACCTTGCTCGTAGCTGTGGTGGCAAGTATTATGTTTGGGCTCTTCATCTCGGCGATCGTGCCAAGCCAGGACGTAGTGCTCTACGTAATCCTGGTTCAGTTGTTTGCCCAGATTATCCTTTCCGGGACTTTGTTTCCTCTGGAGAACAACCCGGCCTCCAAGCTCGTGGTCTCCTATTGGACGATGGATGCAATGGGTGCTACTGTAGACCTGAACCGTTTGAACGCCGATAGCCTCATCTGTAAGGTTGTGGAACAGGAGGTGCCAACGGCGCAAGGAACCGTCGAGCGCCTGCGGGGCATCGGCTGCGATTCAGCGGCGCGGGACAGCTTGGATCTGTCCTACACACATACCGCAAATCATCTCCTGACGGCGTGGGGCGCGTTAGCGGCGCAGGCCATATTCTGGTGCGTCGCTACAGTGATTGTGCAATCCAGGGTCAGGGGGGATTAGGGGATGCGTCTGAGAGGCAGGGGGCGTCATCGTCGGTGGTGCTATTGCGCAGTAGCAGTCATGGTTGGTGTCCTCTGGGGAGCGAGCTGCGGCAGGGTGACCCCTGTTTCGGGTCCGACGGCTGCCACCGCTACAGCACCGGACGCTCCAACGATAACCTCGACCCTAACGACGCTGTCGCCGACTCCAACGGTGACAGCGACGCGTGCTCCCACGTCAACGCCGGCACCCACCTCGACGTCAACGCCCACTCCTACGGCTACGCCGCGCCCTACGGCCGTTCCTTTGGAAGCATTGGCCGCGGAGTATCCTGAGCTGGCGCCAGTCCTTGACCATCCCGAGATCAGTGTGGTCTACAAGGAACTGGCTGTGGCGTACGAGCAGGGGGGACAGGAGAGGGTAATGGCGCTAGCCCGAGAACGCGGTCTGCTGACCTCAGAGGGTGATATCCGGGTTGTGCTGGTGCTTGACACAGACGATCCTGCCGCGACGGTGACTCAGCTTGAGGCGATGGGAATTCAGGTGGTTGATGTTGATCCGGAGGGAAGGTGGATCCAGATGGCGGTGCCCCAGGGCCTTCTAATGGCTGGCGCCAACCGACCGGGGCCGGCCTTCGTGCAGCTCAGCAACCTTGAGCATGTGGTGTCTGTTCGTTCACCGTGAGGCGGATCGCCTGTGCCTCTGGCGCCGACGCGCATCTTGCAGATGGTGCTGCGCTGCTGTGAGGAAGGACAGGTCGGAGGCCGAGGAAGGCCTGGATCCTTTTCTGCAGTCTGCGACGCCGGTGCTGTGGCTGACAACGGTACCATATCATCTGCGGCCCTATCGCGACAGCGCCCAGGTGTTAATATTGGGGTGTAAGCTTGGAGGACAATGACACGTAAGGGTTTGGTTCGAGGCCTATTAGCAGGGGGCGGGCTGCTGCTGGTCGCCGCGCTCATCCTGGGGGTGTCGCTGCTCATGGGAGCAGGCGTGGATCCATTATGGCGGGACCATCTCTCCCCCTTCTGGGCAGGGGAACCGGCGGGTCTGACGCCCCCAGCCTCTCTCGCTGATGCCGTCGAGGCCTATCCTGAGCTTACAGCGATCCTCAGCGACCCCGCATTGGAAGGCGTCTATAAGGAGTTCTTGCTGGCCTACCAGGAGGGGGGCGCCGAGGCAGCGATGGTTCTGGCCGGCGAGCGAGGACTACTGACGCCGGACGGGGAAAACCTGCGAGTTACACTTATACTGGAAACTGAGGACTCAGCGCCGCTTACGGCGCAGTTGGAGGCAGTGGGTGTTGAGGTGGTGAGTGTTTTCCGGGATCGCGTTAATGTCTCGGTGCCGGTTGGGCTTATCGGTTCCGCCCTTGAGACAAGAGACACTGAGAGCATTTTCCGGTATCTGACAGAGTTGGATCACGTCATCGCGGTACGTCTGCCGGATCTGCGAAGCGCCGAGCGGCGGGGACTCGCCGGAGAAGGGGTGGGGGTGGTAGGGGCTGAAGCGTGGCATCGCGTTGGTTTCAGCGGAGAAGGTGTGCGGATAGGTGTGCTGGATCTCGGCTTCTCCGGCTACGAGGCGCTGTTAGGTGAGGAGCTTCCTGAGGGTGTGACCGTTAAGAAGTTCGGATGGTACGATGAGCAGGAAGTACACGGTGTAGCCTGCGCAGAGATTGTCCACGCGCTGGCCCCTGATGCAACGTTGTTCTTTGCGTGGTACGACGGAAGTGATGCGGCGCTTGGCGAGGCGGTGGCGTGGCTGACAGCCCAGAAGGTGGATATCATCACTCATTCAGCTGGTGGTGTCCTTGGCCCCAGAGATGGGACGGGGTGGGACGCGCGACTTGTAGAGGAGACGGTGGCCCAGGAGGTACTATGGGTGAACTCGGCTGGCAATGAGGCGGAGGTACACTACCGTGGCGTTTTCACCGATCAAGACGGAGATGGCTATCACGAGTTCCGACCTGGTGTTTCAGTTGTGCCGATCCACAATCTGGGTTACATACGAGTCTATCTCACCTGGGAGGATGACTGGCACAGACCGACCCAGGATCTTGAGCTAGTGATCTTCGACGGAGGCGGCGACGTGATAGCAGCGTCTGAGGATCCGCAGGACGGGAGCGTGGGGCAGATGCCGGCCGAATGGATCGTCCTGCATCCTGATGATGACATAATCTACGCTGCGGTGTACGCTTACGCGATTGATCGACCGGTCACCTTCGACATCTTCGCGATTGGTCCAGGTGCGCGGGTCATAGGTGCGGTGGCGGCATACAGCATCAACTCGCCTGGTGACGCTGTCGGGGCACTGACCGTAGGTGCTGTTGAATGGGATAGCGATCGTTTGGCGCCCTATAGCTCTCAAGGCCCGACTCCTGATGGGCGACTCAAACCGGACATATCTGCACCGACCGACGTATCCGGACGGACCTATGGTCAAAGGGGCTTCGATGGCACTTCAGCTGCAGCGCCGCATGTAGCAGGCGCCGCCGCGCTGGTCTGGCAAGCTTATCCGACCTTCAGTCGAGAACAGGTGATCGGTCTTCTGCTAGATTCCGCCCGCGATCTCGGACCGGCAGGTCCCGATACAGGATACGGATTTGGGCGCTTGGCGTTACCGGCACCGCCGGTGCCGCACGCTGAACAGCCACAGTCGACGGTAGAGGTGGCCGCGGGTGCGCCGAGCTCGCTTCTGACTGCAACCCCTCTCACGTACGTCACCCCTGCGTCAGGTCAAGCAGGTGGTGGCGGGCGGTCTTTCCTGATCGCCGGGCTGCTCGTGGGTGGGCTGAGCCTTGGTGGGTCGGGGCTGCTACTCGCTGGGGGCGTGCTGTTACTGATTGAGGCTCGCGGACGCAGGGCGCAGCAACTCGTCGAGCGGGCAGCAGGACCGCAACCCGCGGGGGTTCATGCGGAGTGGCCGCAGAACGGACAGGCGATGCCTCCGGGATATGTGTCGCCAAAGCAGCAGTTGGCGCCTCCCGACCTTCCTACAACGCAACGAAGGACCGCGGCGGCAAAATCCGCTGCTGGGGCGTGTCCGGTCTGCTTGGCGGCAATCCGCCCGGGGGCACGGTTCTGCGCCGATTGTGGCACAAAACTAGTGGAGACCGCGGGCTTGGCAACCTGCCGTCACTGTGGAGCACGACTGCGGGAGCATAGTCGATTCTGTCCAGCGTGTGGCAAACCAGCCTAGAGGTGTTCTGAGTTGGTGGCGTCTGCGAGGCCCGACGATAGCCGGACACCCTGAGGCTCCGCTTGTATGCAATGCATAGGTGCGCTATGATGGGGGTATCCATCTTCGTGTAGGGGGAGACCTTGACTTTGCAGACGATTGCTCTGTTCTGGGTGTGGGATCTGAGACTTATCCTGATCCTGCTGCTGACGGCGCTTTGGGTTGGTGTGTTACTGGCGCTGGTGATGCTGCTGCGTCGTAGACGTGCTCGCCGGCGGTCGGCTGCCGCATCGGCGGCAAGAGGTGCAAACAGCCGCAGCGAGACTGTCAGCGTAGCGACGGCGGAGGCGGAGGCTGGACCGGCCTTAGTGGCGACCGGACCACCGCGAAGTGGGGCGCCTTCTACGTTGCAGCGAATTCCCCTAAGGCCAGCGGGGTTGACGTTGGGCCGTGCTGCGGACAATGATGTGGCGATCGATCAACGGATTGATGGGTGGGAGACGGTCTCTCGGCATCACGCTCGACTCCGTCTCTCTGATGGGTACTGGTTCTTTGAGGATTTAGACTCACGAAACGGCAGCTACATCAATGGTCGACGAACAGGTCACAACCTGCTGGAGGACGGCTGGGAATTGCGTCTTGGTGCGGCGGCCTTTACATTCCACGAGAGACCTTCGGAGGTACCTGATCCCGCTCCCTCCACGCAGCCTTTGGTCCAGAGCACCGAGGGTGACTACAGTAGTGAGCCGCGTATCGGTTTCCAGGCAGGAGCCGCTGCTGGATCGGACGATGTGACCGGCCCGCTAGTGCGTCTGGACAATGGGTTTGAGGTACTCCCAGAAGGTGCGATCCTGCGAGGCCGCTATGCGGTGCTGGAGATCCGTGGTGCTAACCAGAATCATCACGTCTATCTCGCTGAGGATCTCGCCCCTATGCGCCAGTGTGCCAACTGCGGCGGTGTGACATCGGGCTCTGAGGAACGCTTCTGCGGCCACTGTGGTACCGAACTGACGGGAAGTTCCCCGATCCACCGCCGGTATCTCGTGCAGGAGCGAGCGGGGGAGAACGCGTTTGCTTCGGAGCGACGCCTCTTAGCTATGGCCTTGCAGCATCCTGGACTGTTGCTGCCTCTGGCAGTCTTCTCTGAGGTCCCTTACGGCTCCGAGCGGACTTATCGGGTGATGCCCGAGCTCTCTATATCACTAGTAAAGGCCGTAGCTGTTCCGCAGCCCCTGACAACGGTGCTTGCCTGGGGCGTCTCCCTGGCCAAGGCCATGGCATATCTGCACCAGCATCAGGTGATCATGGGATCAGTTGATCTGGAACATATTGCAGCCGATGGCAAACGGGCAATGTGGACTGGCCTCAACCGGACTGAAGTCATCCCTCCAGAAGAGCGAGCGAAGGCCGGAGTCATACTGGGGGAGGAGGTCAGGCGCCTGGCCATGGTTTTGGCGTACTTAGCTACCGGCAAGCAGCGGTTTGAAGTGCCTGTTACCCAGATTGGCGAGCCAGGATGGCCCGAGGAACTCAGACTGCTTATGTCCGATGCTGGACAACCTTCGACCACGTTGAGTGCTGCGCAGTTTGCCGCCGGACTGGAGCGAGTGCTGGCCAGCTTGAGACAGCCTGAGAGGGCCAGGCTTGCAACGGGAAGCCGAACTGAGGTGGGATCTGTGCGCTCGCTCAATGAGGACAGCTTGCTGACGTTGGATTTGAGCAGAGCTCTCGGGGACGCAGGCGCGATGGGGGCGCGCGACATCGGCTCGGTCCTCGCCGCGCGGGTGGTCGCGCATCACGACGACGGGCTCAGCGAACTGGACACCGCCGCGGGCGCGTTGTTG
>PWVB01000141.1 GCA_003562365.1 Anaerolineae bacterium | reverse complement strand
TCGCGCCGCGAAGCTGTGCAACCCCATCCCCCCGCCCTCGATGCTACGCAGATCGAACCCGGCGCCGTCATCGTGGATTTGCAGGGACACGGTCTTTTCATCGAAGCGCACCCGGAGCGTCACATGCTGCGCGCGGGCGTGTTTCATGATATTGTTGAGCGCCTCTTGCGCAATGCGATACAGTTCCTGTTCGATGGCGATGGGCAAGCGGCGTTCACCTTCGACTTCCAGCTCAGCGCGCACCCCGGCGCGCGCCTCCACCGCCGCCAACCGGATGCGCAAGGCGGTAATCAACCCGTCTTGCTCCAGCGCGGGCGGATGCAACTCAAAAATCAGCAGCCGCATATCATACATCGCGCTCCGCGCCGTTTCGCGCAATTCTTGCAGGTGGCTCACGGTCACGTTCTGTTTGCCGGACTCCAAAGCCCGTCCTGCCGCATCCGCGTAGAGCGCCATGCTGTAGAGCGATTGCACTACCGAATCGTGCATCTCCCGCGCCAACCGTTGCCGCTCCTCCAACACCGCCAGTTCCCCGGCCTGCTGATTGAGCCGGGCGTGTTCGATATTGATGGCGGCCTGATTGGCAAAGAGGCTGACGATGCGGATGTCATCCTTCACAAAGCCGTCGGGCTTGTCTATCAGTTCCAATACACCGATAACGTCGCCATTGGCGTGCAGCGGCACAGCTAAAAACGCCGCGGGGCGTTTTCCTTGTAGATATTCGTAAGATTCGCTGGCAAGCGCATTGGTCAAAAAGGGGGCATCCTCCTGCACCACGAGGCCGGCCAACGACCCGGCAATGGGAATGCGCTCAAAGAACGCGGGTTCCGCCCCACTGCTGTAGGCCACGCGCAGCCAGTCGCCGTCTTCAACGAGCAAGACCGCGCTCTCAGTTGCGCCGGTGAGGTGTTGAGCCTCGGCGCAGACAATCGCCAGGACTTCTTCCGGGCTGACCTTGTGGAGCAACGCGGCGGCCACCCGTTGCAACCCCTGGCTTTCGGCCAGATGTTGGCGCGTCTCGGCATACAGCCGGGCGTTATCCACCGCCAGGGCCACCGAGTTCGCAATGCCCCAGACCAGCTCGATCTCGTCGGGGGTGAAATGGCGACAGTCGCTGGAGGTGCTGAGCAAGGCCATCCCCAACACCTTGGCGCTCACGCGGATCGGCACGGCCAGCACCGATTTGATATTCCAGGTCTGCGCCATCTCCTGGCTGAGTCGGGGATCCGTCGCCGCATCGTACCAGACCGCCGGCGATTGCTGCGCCAACGCCTCGCCCATTAACGTATTGACCACCGGATCTAATTGTGGCTCGCGCAATCCCGTGTGATTGGTCTCATTCCCCGGCCCGCGCAGCACACGCGGCACGAGCACCCCGCGTTCCGCATCCAGCAGATAGATGCCGCAGTACGGCACATCCACCGCCGCAATCAAGGCATCGGCCACCTGCTCCAGCACTTGATCCGGTTCCAATGCGCTGCTGGTGGTCTGGGCGGTGTGTAACATCAGGGCGATGTGTTGTTGCGCTTTGATGAGGTCGGCGTTGAAGGTGGCCGAAGCACCCAGGAGCTGCTTGTGTTCCCAGCCCAGCGTCGCCAGCATTTGAGCCAGTTGGACCTGCGCCGTCACAATCACCCGGAGCCGTTCTTCTGCAATGATGGGCACTTGTTGGAGCGCCGCCAGATACGCCTCGGCATCTATGCCCAATTCTTGCGCTTGCTGGCGGAAGAACGCGGCGTCGGGCGGCGCGTGCAGGAATTGCCCCATGACCAGGGTGACGAGGGGTTCGCCTTTCACCAGCACCGGCATGGCGCAGTTCAGCAATCCCTGTGGACAGGGGTGTACCGTAAGGTCGCCTTCGCGTAAATGGCTAAAGAGGTAATCGTCGCTATGGGGGCAGCGTCCCGCAGCCTCAGGCGGCAGGACGTGGAAGCGCGTGCAGAGATCCTGCCAGCCCACGGCGCAGAGCACCTGGCGCTCCGTATCCAGCAGCGCGGTAGCGATCCCGGCGACGCTATACCACGACTGCATCACTTTTTGAAAGCCGGGCAGGTCCACCAGCTCGGCAAAATGATACTGCACAGGGTCCCTCCTTTCACTTGAGCTAACCAGCGGGATTAAAGTCGTCCACAGCCACAGTCAGAACGGCACACCCCGCACCTTTATTATACATCGAAGCGACAAATTACACCTCAACGCTGCGTGTAGATTTTTCTCCACATATCGCGGAGCGCGCTCGCACCCAGGCCAACCAAATGTGGAACTAAAAATCCGTGCTGCACCGATGACTTCTTGCGCGGCAGGATGTATGCTAGAAGTATGCAAAAGGTGAATGCCAGGGTCCCCAACAGAGCGATTTGTGGCGTGTGAGGTTTTACTGATAGTTTGTTTTCTGAAAAGGAGTTACCATGAATAGAAATGCGCAATCCGAATCGGGCAAGCGCTCTTGGGTACACCAGGTTCTTGGCTATACCATCATCCTGCTAGTTGTCTTCCTGCTCGGCTTTGTCCCCGTATGGTTGAGGTCGCGTGATGTTTCCCGCCGCCTGGCGGAGTCCGAGCAGCAATTAACCCTGGCGCAGACGCAAAATATCCTGGCCTCTGCCGCCATTGACGCGCGGCAAGGCAACTATGAAGCAGCCCATCAATCTGCGGGCGATTTTTTCACGGTTGTACAGACAGAGATGGATAAAGGTGCGGATTCCGCCTTCTCCCCGGCGCAAAGCGAGGAAATCCGCCTGCTGCTGGATCAACGTGATGAGCTGGTCACGCTGCTGGCGCGTAGCGACCCCGCTGCCGCAGACCGGTTAGCTGATTTGTACAGCGCCTATCGTGAAGTTGTGGAATGATGTAGATCAAAAATCCATTGTCGGTACATGGAGGGCAACATGGCAGCGAGGCGGAGATCGGCAATTCTGCTGGGCGTCATCATCCTGCTGGTGATACTTGTGTTCGGGTGTGAGTCATACACGACAAACTGGCCCACGGTCGCGCCTGTGCCGTCAGACGGCACCACCCAGGCTCTCGCGCTGGAGCGCTATGCGACGCAGAGCGCGGCGGAGGTGAGCGCCATCCAGGCGCATCAGGCCACCGCCACGGTCCTGGCCGAGAATTACTATGCCACTGTCAACGCGGAACAGGCGCTACAGGAACAGCAACGTCTGGCGGACGCGCAACAGGCCACCGCAATCGCCGCACAGGCTCAGGTGGAGGCAGATGCCGCCATCGCGACGGCAACCGAGCGGGCGTACCAGGCGACGGCGACGCAACAAGCCTATGCATGGGAAGCGACGGCTATCGCGCTGCAAGCGACGGCCACGCAACAGGCGCGCGAATGGGAAGCGACGGCAATTGCGCAACAGGCCACGGCGACCGCCCAAGCGATCGCCGTGGCAGCGACGGCCACCCGACTGGCCTGGGAGGGCCAAGCTACCACCACGGCTGAAAGTATCCTGGCTGCGCAGCGGGCAGAGGAAATCCGCGAGGCGCAGCAAGAGAAGAAAACGCTGGCTGTATGGCGCAACTATGGTATCCCAGGCGCGCTCTTAGTGTTGCTCGGCTGCATCGTGCTCCTGGCTATCTATGCTGCGCGCCAGTACGCCCGGCGCACCACTGTTTACGAGACCGAAAACCTCCAAGCCAGCGCTAGCCCCGAGCCACAGTTAGAGATAGAGGCTGAAGGCGAGACGGCGGCGCAACTGATCCCCATCCAGCCCCCGATGGGCTCGGCCACAGGCTTGCGCAGTGTGCGCATCTTGCGGCGACTCGACCAGGCGCGGCGCGCCGGCTTCTTGTCTGGCCCATTGTTGGATAGCCTGGAGGCAACCTGGCGGCGAATTAGGAGAAAGGACGATGAGCGAGAGAACACAGACTAACGAAGTTGTAAGGTACTGGCAGCAAATCATCGGTGTTATGCGGCAACTGGGTTTGCTTACCGAACGCCCACAACAAGGCGGCGACATGGTACCGGTGGCTGATGCCATCCTGTTGCCTGACCGCTGTATTTTTGTGCTGGATATGCAGCGTTTGGCCGGCGTCTCGCGTGATGTATGGCTTGATCCGGCGCTGTGGGCGCAGTGGGAGGGCGCGCTGGAAGGCCGGCGCGTATCGGTCTCTGCCGGCGATGGGTTGGCGCTCACGGTGGCTCGCGAGCCTACCCAATCGTTGCCAGCGGTGATCCCGCTGAATCTGGAACACCTGCCGGAGCCGTATCAAGGTTGCCTGGTGGGATACATCAAACGCCAGCCATCTGGCGAGCAACAAACGATGCTCATCGGCGGCGCGGCGAACAACGTCCTGGCCGATCCGCTGCAGAGCGCCGTCCTGCACCTAGCGGCCCAGCACGCCCCCGATGCAGTCAACTTTGCTGTCGTGGATGTGCAGCCGGTGGACTCTCAGGATTATGGGCAACAGCTCGCTCTGTTCACGCTTGCGACTGCCCCTACCGAAGCAGCCCTGGTCGCGGCGCGCTTGCGGCAGCGGACGTTGTTGGCCCAGGCGAATCTGACTGATTGGCAACATAGCCCCATTGAAGGAGGCGCGTTTCCATTGCTACTCCTGACCGTAGATGAGGCAGTAACCTAATAAAGATTGGATTCGGCGTAGTCCAACGAATGAATTCGCTGGCTGCTATACCGAGTCTGCTGAAGCCGACTCTGTATAGCGTTCTCAAGTCCTGTTTTGATAAGAAAAAGACGCGTTATCGTGTCGCTCGAATGAAAGGATGTCCCATGAAATCTAATAACCAGCAACACCATCATGCTATTTTGCAAAGCCTGGCCCACCGGGCGATGCTGGAGCGCGGCTTGTTACCCGACTTTTCGGCTGCCGCGCTCGCCGAACTGGAGCGGATTCAGGCGCCAGCTGTAGCTCTGCGCGGTGAGTTGATGCGCGATCTGACGCATCGGCTATGGACTTCCATAGATAACGATGACTCCCGCGATCTCGATCAGCTCACCGTCGCCGAGGTGCTGCCCGGCAATAAGGTCAAGCTCCTGGTGGCGATTGCGGATGTGGATGCGCTCGTCGCCGACGGCTCGGCCCTGGATGCGCACGCGCGCCACAATACAGCCTCGGTCTATACCGCAGCCAAAATCTTCCCCATGCTGCCGGAAAAACTCTCCACCAATTTCACCTCACTCAACTTGAATGAAGTGCGCCTGGCTATCGTCGTCGAAATGACCCTGGGGGCGGACGGTTCGCTGTTGGACTCCGATATTTACCGGGCGCGGGTGCGCAATCACGCGCAACTGGCCTATCACAGCGTGGGGGACTGGTTGGAGGGTGGCGACGCGCCAGAAGCAGTCGCCGCCACGCCGGAGCTGGCTGAAAATTTGCGCCTCCAGGATCGCATAGTCCAAAAGATGCGGCGGCTTCGACACACCCACGGGGCGCTGAGTCTGGAAACCCTCGAGGCTCGGCCCATCTTCGACGGCGAGCAACTCCAAGAGCTTGCAGTGGAACGAAAAGACCGCGCCAAGGAGCTGATCGAGGATTGCATGATCGCCGTCAACGGCATCACTGCCCGTTACCTCGCCTCTAAAAAATACCCCTCCATTCGCCGGGTGGTGCGCACGCCCAAGCGTTGGGAGCGCATTGTTGCGCTGGCCGGAGAACATGGGCACCAGCTGCCAGTTACGCCAGATGCCAAAGCGTTGGATGCGTTTCTCCGCCAGGCCAAAGTCGCCGACCCACAAAGCTTCCCCGACCTATCTCTGGCCGTCATCAAATTGCTAGGCGCGGGGGAATATACAGCAGAACGCCCCGGCGACACGGCCCCTGGACATTTTGGTCTGGCGGTCCAAGACTATGCCCATTCTACCGCCCCCAATCGCCGCTATGCCGATCTGATCACGCATCGCTTGTTGAAAGCCGCCCTGGCCGGCGACGGCACGCCGTACACCTACACCGAATTGGAAGCGCTGGCGCAACAGCTCACCAAGCAAGAGAACGCGGCCAACAAAGTGGAGCGGCAGGTCGGTAAATCTGCGGCGGCGCTGCTCCTCGAAGCGCGCATCGGCGAGCAATTCGAGGCCATCGTCACCGGCGCGGCGGACAAGGGGACCTGGGTACGGCTGCTCACCGTGCCGGTTGAAGGAAAACTGCTCAGCGGCACCGCGGGCCTGGATGTCGGCGACCGGCTGCGGGTGCAACTGACCTCGGTCAATGTAGAGCGGGGTTTCATTGATTTCAAGCGTATCGGGTAAATTGCAAAGAAATTTCTCATTAGCCTGCGGTTCTCCAGCGGTTAGATGAAAATCTCACGCAAAGACGTAAAGCAAGCTAAGTTTTTGATTTTTCTTTGCGTTCCTGGCGGGCTTTGCGCGA
>PWVB01000509.1 GCA_003562365.1 Anaerolineae bacterium | reverse complement strand
TTCATCTGGCGCAACTGCCGAGTTACGCGCCCGATCTGAACCCCGATGAGGGGGTGTGGAACTATCTGAAACGGGTGGAACTGGGCAATGTCTGTTGTCATCATCTCACTGAGTTACGGGACGAGCTGCGCAAAGCGATTGCCCGCCTGCGACACAAGGCATCTGCCATTCAAGACTTCATCCGCCAGGTCTATCCAGATCTCGTAGTTAGCTAATTTTGTCAGGATCAGTAAAGTTCATTAGTGGGGAGAGTCGTCATAGCCGTATACTGGTGTCCATCAGCGGCCCAGATGATGCACCAGTTGTCGCTGCTGCGACTGCAACGGATCAGTGAGGCCTGATCAAAGGCAACGCCGAGGGGCGTGCGCTGAGTCACATGTGCTCCTCTATGCAGGCTTGTCTCAGTAGATTACGTTCATCTCGCAGCCGTCAGGGGCAGCATGACAGTAGAAGCGTAACAGGTATCGGTGTCCCTTCTCGTCGACGAGGTAGAGTGGGTTCTCAAAGCCGGGTGTAGCGCGGAGGGGACTCTCAACAGCCGCGTCTGCGGCGACATATGGGCACCCTCCGAGTTCCTCTTGGATGCAATAGCGGGTCGTCATCACGATCCGTTTCCGCAGATCGAGGCCCGCCTCGGCTGCTGGCTCGATTTCCTTGACCCCGTGGCGGCGGTAGAAGGCCGCTGCCCGATCGTTGAGGACGTTTCCCCGGTAGCTCAGCATACTCTCAGGGAAAGGGGTCCTGTCTCTGAACACCTTACCACGGGCCACGGGGCGCTGCGCCAAGCGCAGCGAAACGAGTGCCTCCAGCGCCTCTCGCCGCAGCTGATTCAACTCTGAGAAGGGCAAGAAGTAGGGCGCCTCCCAGGCGAGGGTGATCCCGGCGCAGTGGAAAGACGTGTTACCGGTCCTGGCGATCTGGCGCCGGGCCGTCTCGACAGCTTGTTGTGGCTTGCGCGCCAACACTTTTTCGATCGTCAGTGGTACTGTGGTCAAATTGCCGTCCTCGTCCTCAGCCTGCAACTCGAAGCCATCCACCCGCTCTCGGAGGGTGAAGTGCACGTCTATAGTGCGCTCCGGTGGATGCTTTCGCACCTGAGTCAGGAAGGCGTGGTCGTGGTTGCGATGTATCTGCGTCCCCACGCGGATCCCTGCGATCTCGTTCGGCGTGACCAGCAAACCCTGGCTGGTCCACCGGGTTTTATTGATAACCGTCCCCTGCAGCGTTGCCGTCGTGTCGAAGAAGGCAATCCCATCGCCGCTATGCAGCTCGGTGGCGGTCTGCACGACGAAACTTCGGGGCCCGACCTCGCTGACGGTGCCGACCGGCTCGCCAACCATCTTAGGGGTGTCTCGGCTGCCGGACGAGGCTCCCCGGCCGTGCAGGAAGTAGGGCGTGTAACCGCGATTATAGGTCTTGTGTACGTCTGGGCTGAAATTGATCCGGCTCCTGCCCGAAGAGCTTCTCCGCAGGCCCGTGGACGCCAGGGCGTGATCCAATGCCTGTCGATAGGCGCTAACGACATTGATAACATAGGTCTCATCCTTGAGCCGTCCCTCAATCTTGAAAGAGCTGATGCCGGCCGCGAGGAGACTGTCCAAGTTGCCGAGGCGGTTCATATCGCATAGCGAGAGCAGATAGCGGTCCTTGACCAGTATCCGTCCACTGCTGTCCTCCAGATCGTAGCGGCGCCGGCAGGGCTGGGCGCATTCTCCGCGGTTTCCACTGCGCCCACCGATAGCGTAGCTCAGCGCGCACTGGCCGCTGAAGCTCACGCAGAGAGCGCCGTGGACAAATGCCTCAAGTTCGATGGTATTGGTGGCGTCTCGAATGGCGCGGATCTCTCCCAGCGTCAGCTCACGCGCGAGGATGGCCCGCTGCAGACCGACCTGCTCCAGGAAACGCACCCGCGCTGGCGTGTGGTTGTGCATTTGAGTGCTGGCGATCAGCGGGATAGGCGGCAGATCGCTCTCTAATAAGCCCACGTCCTGGATGATGATCGCGTCAACCCCGATGGCGTGGAGTTGCCAGATCAAGCTGACAGCCCGGTCCACCTCGGCGTCGTAGAGAAGCGTGTTGACGGTGACGTAGACGCGCGCCCAGTAGGTGTGGGCATAGGTCACCAGCGTCGCGATATCATCTAGGTTGTTGCCGGCTCGAGCACGTGCGCCAAAGCTGGGGGCGCCGAGGTAGACGGCGTCGGCGCCAGCATCAATGGCCGCTTGTCCACAGGCCAGGTCGCGGGCTGGGGCCAGGAGCTCAGTGCCCTCAATCATCGTTGTCCGACTCGCGCTGCTTCGTCCGGCTGGCGACGGTCATACGCTCTCCGCTGTGCATCGCGAACTCCTCGTCAAGGTGGAGGCTGCGCCAGCGGAAGAGCCACAGCTCGGGGATAATCTCGGCGATGATCTCACCGTCATCAAAGACGCGCACCATCGAGCTCTGCGAGACAACGATAGCGACTGCCCGGGTCTGGCGGCTGATCGAGGCGCCCGCCATGTGGCGACTGCCAAGGCCCAGCGGGAGGTCGATGCCGTCGGAGCTGGCGCTAATGTAACGACAGGCCGAGAGCAGCACACCATCGTCGTCGACAATGAAGGCGCCGTCGAGCTGGGCCAGCTCCTTGGCGGTCTCACGCAGATTAGGGTCGTCGATCCTTCGGGCGCTGCGCGCATGGTGCCAGAGCGGATCGAGGATCAGACACCGTGACCGCTCCAAAGTCTCCTTGGCATCAAAGACGACGAACATCGTGCCAATTTTGCGGCCTTCCCGCCCCTCCCGGGCGATCTCCACAGCAAGCATGATGACGGCCTCCAGGACACCGCGGTCGATCGTGTCGTCGTCGACCTCGATGCCTCTCAGGAGATCCACGTCGGGATCGGCTTGCCAAAGCTGAACATCCTCCTGCCGGTCACTCACCTCTCCTCCTCTCCAATGCCTGATGCCGCATGTGTTGTTCCAACTTGTTCGGCGTTCTTCTGGCCACGCCAGATGGCCCAAAGGAGTATCGTAGGCTGGCGTGCCGCCGCCGTGCACAGCCGTTGCGGGTCCAGTGTAATCCCCGCACGCGCCAGGTCGAGCCGGTCGGCCTCGGTGATCCCCCGCGTGTGGTGCGCGCAGGCCGTGGTGGGAATCGCGCCCATCGCTGTGGCGCTGGATGTCGTGGATGAAGGCAGACTGCTCTATCAACCACTCCCCGTTTCAAGGGGAAGCTTGCACCTGACTTCAGAGATGCCGCAATTGGCGAGTAGCCCTTCGGCATTTCGGTCGAGACCATCGGCTGGTTGACAGCGGCCCTGGCTGCGATATTTACCACAGCAACGCCATCGGCGGGGCCAGAGAAGCCGCACCGCTCACAGAGAAAGGTGTCACGAGTCGTACGGTGGGCCTTAGAAACGTCGCCACAGATAGAACAAGCTTGAGACGTATAGCAAGGGTCAACAAGTCGAACGGGCACACCGAATAGCTCAGCTTTGTGGGACAGAAAGGACGGCAACGGGCAAAAGCTCCCCTTGTAGTGTCGCGATCTCTGAGCACTGCCAACCGTCGTCCTCTTGGAGATGCCGTTGAGGTCTTCAAGGGCGATGCCAGGGTTGTGTCTTCGGGCCTTCGCGACGAGCGTTTTACGGATGCAGTGGTTTGTGTCTTTTTGGAAGCGAGCTTGGCGACCGGACAAACGTTTGAGCCTGCGCTTGGCGCTCCTGGTGCCAACGGACTGCAGCTTCTTGCGCCGTTCTGCGTACCAGCGTCGCTTTGCTTCAAGTTGAGCGCCGCAGACGGTCTCGCCGGCGGCGTCGACAGCGAGATTGACCATGCCAAGGTCGATGCCCAGCCATCCGTCTGGGTCGTCGGGATCAGGGGCTTCAATATCACAGGTCTGGTGAAGATAGAACCCACCGTTCCTGTAGACGAGATCGGCCTGCCCTTGCCGTGCCTTGAGCATCAAACGCTGCTGCTGGCTGCATTGGTAGGGGATATGCAAACGACCTTCCACAGTCCAGATAGACACCTCTTGACGGTCGGTGTACCAACGGAGGATGCGTTGGTCGCACGTGATCGCGGCATACTGCGTGAAAGGACGCTTGCCCTTACGGTCAAGTTTGCAGGCATCAGCAACATCGCTGATGGATCGCGCGATGATCTGCAAGGACAGATCGGGGAAGGTGGCTTGGGTATCGTAGCAGGCAGATTTGTGCAAGTTGACCTGCCCAAAGATCCCAGCGTACCGCGCCCGCTCCAACAGATGGTTTCGCGCCTCATTCGTCTGCGTCATTGTGCGTTTGAGGGCGGCGGCCTGTCAGGTGTCGTGTCCAGCTTCACCTGCGCGATCAGTTTCATATCAGAATAATGGTACGTATGTTCAAGTTTGTCAAGAAAACACAGAAAGGGCACATTCATCTCCCCGTTGAAACTCCCGAGTTTCCTGCGTCAATGATTGTGATTACGCCAACACGTCACTCATTGGGAACGGTTCCCGAGGTCGGCGCTAAAGATGAGCTAACTGCGCAAGCTGTTCCGATATCTGAGCAGCTTCCCTCCGCATCTCAGACAGTCGCTCGCGCTCCTGCTGAACGATGTTCTCAGGAGCCTTCTCCGCAAAGGGACCCGCCAGGCGGGCCTCGCTCGCCGCGATCCGCGCAGCCAAACCATCCAGCTCCTTCTCCAACCGCGCCCGCTCCGCGGCAACATCGACCATACCGGCGAGCGGCAGATAGGCCACTACCTCACCAACCACCACTGGCGCAGACTGGGGCGGCGGCACTGACGTTGCGGCAATTTGAGTCTGATGGGGATCGAGACGGGCCAGGAACGTTAGCAGGTCGCGGTTATCGTCCAGGATCGCCGCCAGATCACCGGCAGCGATGGTGGCCGCGACACGCTTGCCAGCCTCGACATTGTACTCCGAGCGCACCGCGCGTATTCCGCCGATCAGCGCCATCACGACATCCATCTCATCCTCGGCGGTCTGGTCCACCCACCGAGCCTCAACCTCAGGCCACGACGCCACAATAAGCGCTTCGCCCGCTCTGGCTGATTGGGGCAGCGCCTGCCAGATAGCCTCTGTCACAAACGGCATAAACGGGTGCAACAACCGCATCGCCTGTTCCAGCACTGCCATCAGAACCGCCCCTGGTGTCGCCTGATCGGTGTCATCATCATAGAGCCGAATCTTGGTGGCCTCAATATACCAGTCGCAGAATTCGTCCCAGACGAAATCGCGAATCTGGCGCCCAGCTTCACCGTACTGGAACTCCTCGATCAAGCGTGTTGCCGACTGTGTCACCCGCTGCAGGCGACTCAAGATCCAGCGGTCAGGCAGCTGTAACTCTTGCCAGTCGATGGCCGCCAGCACCGATGGCGTTGCCTCAAGGTTCATTAGGATGAACCGCGTGGCCTGCCAGATCTTGTTGGCGAAGTTACGTGCTCCCTCCAGGCGGCGAGGGTCGAGGTTCATATCATTTCCTGGTGTTGAGGAGGTCGTCAGCGTGTACCGCAGCGCGTCGGTGCCGTACTCTTCAATGATATAGAGGGGATCATACTTCCAGGCATCAGGCATCGACTTACTGATTTTCTCCCCGTGCTCGTTGCGGATGAGCCCATGCAGGTAGACTGTATGGTAGGGTACCTGACCGGTCAACGCTAGAGAAAGCATCGTCTCGCGAGCTACCCAGAAGAAGAGAATATCGTAACCCGTCTCACGCACGTCGTTCGGGAAGAACCGCTCTAGATCGGACGCCGTGTCGTCGGGCCATCCCAATGTCGAGAATGGCCACAGCCCAGACGAGAACCATGTGTCGAGCACATCCTCGTCCTGATGAATGACGTGGCCACCACAGGCAGTGCAGACCCGGGGATCCTCCACAGCGCTCCAAACATGGTTGCAGGTCTCGCAGGTCCAGACGGGAATCCGATGTCCCCACCAAAGTTGACGACTTATACACCAGTCGCGGATGTTCTCCATCCAATGGAAAAAGACCTTCTCAAAACGCGCGGGGACAATACGCATCTCTCCACGCTCCACAGCCTCCATGGCCAGCTTCGCCAGCGGCTTGACGCGCACGAACCACTGGGTGCTGATCAACGGCTCGACTACCGTATTGCAACGCTGGCAATGACCTACAGCGTGATGGTAATCCTCGACCTTAACGAGTAGCCCTTCGCTCTCGAAGCCGGCGACGATCTGCTCGCGAGCTGCAGTGCGGTCTAGCCCTGCATAGGGACCAGCATTGTCGTTCATCTCGCCCGCCTCGGTCAACACATTGATACGGTCCAAGCCGTGGCGCATACCGATCTCATAGTCGGTTGGGTCATGGGCCGGGGTCACCTTCACAGCACCGGTGCCGAACTCCGGGCGCACCGCCTCATCGGCTATCACGGCGATCGGCCGATTCACTGCTGGCAGGACCGCGGTTTCCCCCGCCAGGTGATTCCAGCGGTCGTCCTCTGGATGGATCGCTACCGCTGTATCACCCAGGATCGTCTCGGGACGGGTCGTGGCCATCTGGATGAAGGTGGTCGCGCCCTCGGCCCACCGACCACTACCCCAGGGGTGAGCCGGGCCTTCCCAAGACTCATCAACGATAGGATAGCGGATGTGCCAAAGATAACTGTCGTGCTCCTCTGGCTCTACCTCTAGGTCAGAAATCGCCGACTCACAGCGCGGACACCAGTTAACCAGGTAAGGTCCGCGGTAGATCAGATCTCGGTTGAATAGCGTGACAAATGCCACCCGCACCGCGTGGCTCAACTGCCCATCCAGCGTGAACCGCTCGCGCTCCCAATCGCAAGAGATGCCCAGCTTGCGGTGTTGGGCCGTGATGCGGGCCTGGGTCTCCTCCTTCCAGGCCCAGGCACGGGCGACAAAATCCTGTCGGCCGATATCGTGACGTGTCAGTCCCTCCTTGGCCAACTCACGTTCGACCACGTTCTGTGTCGCGATCCCGGCGTGATCGGAACCAGGCAGGTAGAGCGTTTCGTAGCCCCGCATACGATGGTAGCGGGTGATCAGATCCTCAACGGCCGCTGTGATCGCGTGGCCCAGGTGCAGAATGCCGGTCACATTGGGGGGCGGCATAGTTATGCAAAAACGGGGACCTTCGCGGCTGGCGAGGCCCAGCTCAACCAGTGTCTCAGGCTTGAAATAGCCCTGCTCCTCCCACCAACGGTAAAGGGGTTCTTCGTGTTCTTCAGGCTGGTAGGTCTTGGATAGATCGATCATCATCTCCTCCTTGGATCTCACTTTTGGGCCCAGATTCCACTACACGCAAACGCCGACGGCCAGTTCAGGTACAGTCAACAGCGACACCGCTTCCGGGGGCAGGCCGTCGCCGATGCATATCCTCTGCGCTCGAGTCACGCTGCGAAGATCAGCACCTGCCGCATCCAGTGCTTCTGCCAACGCCAGCGTGTCTGGCACCACAATGAGTTCAGCCAACGCACTTCCCAAACTAAGTGCCTGCTCACTCTTGTATCGCCGCACCGCGGTCGCCACAGCCACCAGCAGCCCGCCTATGGCCTCAGCCTCCTCGTCAAGGAACCCTTGATCCGCGGCAGACCACGACGTCGTATGGAGCGAGACCTCCCACGCTGAGTTGGCGAAGAGTTGCTGAAACAGCTCCTCTGTGACGTGGGGCAGAAAAGGAGCAAAGAGCTTAATCACCGTTAACAGTGCCTTGCCCAACGCGAAGCTGGCACCCGCGGCTGCCGATGGATCATCGCTGTAGAGTCGCAGCTTTGCCATCTCCAGATAATTGTCCGCCAAGGTCTGCCAGAAGAAAGACTCTGCCTCACTTTTGGCTGACGCGTAATCGTAGGCCTCGAGATGCTCAGTACACTGCGCCACCAGCCGCGTCAATTGCGAGAGAATCCAGCGGTCCGCTGGCGTTAAGGGAGGTATCGCACTCTCAGAACCCACTCCGGAAGGCTGCAATGCCGCGAAGCGAGACACAAAGCGGGCCACATTCCAGAGCTTGGTCACCAGCTTAGCGCCAGCGCGAACCTTCTCCTCACTGATCACAGCATCCTTGCCAAACCCCGCGCTCGCCGCCCAGTATCGGACAGCATCAGCCGAGTAGGTCTCGACCATCGCCGATGGCGGGAGCGAGCCATCACCACGGCTCTTGCTCAGCTTGCCGCCGCCCTCTGGTGCCAAGCCCCAACCCGAGATCACAGCAGTGTGCCAAGGGACACGCTCGAAGTGATAGGAGGACTTCACAATGGAATAGAAGGCCCAGGTACGGATGATCTCGTGAGCTTGGGGATGCAGCGAGAAAGGGAAAACCTTTGCGTAGAAATCGGGATCGCTCAACCATTGTCCCGCGATCTGCGGCGAGAGCGATGAGGTCGCCCAAGTGTCCATGACATCGGGATCAGGGGCAAAGCTCGCACTGCCACACTTACACAGCCGCGTCGGTGAGGACATCACCGGATCCACCGGCAGCTCTGCTATCTCAGCGGTGATCACCGTACCGCACGCATCACAGATCCAGACCGGAAACGGTACGCCAAAAGCCCGCTGGCGGGAGATGCACCAATCCCAGTTCAGAGCCTCCACCCACTCTCGGTAGCGCAGGGCCATATGCGGCGGATGCCAGATCACTGCCTCCCCGGCTGCCAGCAATGCCGCCTTGTGGTCGAGCAGTCGCACAAACCACTGCTGCGTCACCGAGTACTCCACCGGCGAGCTGCACCTTTCGTGGACGCGCACCGGTTGCTCTATCACCTCTTCACCCAGAAGCAATCCCTGGACTGCAAGGCTGTCCACCATCGCCGTCCGCGCTTCCTTTGCAGGCAGGCCAGCCAACGGTCCGGCAAGATCGGTCATCATCCCTCTACGGTTCAGTGCAACACGTAACGGTAGCCGATGCGTACGCCACCGTGTGACATCAGTGGCGTCACCAAAGGTACAGCACATCACTGCACCGCTCCCCTTCCCGGGGTCGGCGGCAGGGTCGAAGAGGATCGGAACTCTGTGGCCACTGCTAGGCACCAGTGCCTCGCGCCCAACTAACCCGGCAAAGCAAGGATCCTCAGGATGCACAAAGATAGCCACACAAGCCGGCAGCAGCTCCGGACGCGTTGTCGCGATCTGCAACGTTCCACCGCCGACCAACTGAAAGAGCAGCGTGTAGAAGATGCTAGAGCGCGTCAGATCACCCAGTTCCGCCTGCGCGATTGCTGTAGTGCAGGTAGGGCACCAAATTGTCGGGGCTTCCTGGCGGTAGGCAAGTCCCTGCGCGTAGAGCGTCAGAAACGAGTGCTGCGCCGTCCGCTGTGACAGCGCGTCGATGGTCCGGTAACTGTAACGCCAATCAACCGAAAGCCCCAGTCGCTGCCAGAGAGACCGATAGTCTGATTCGGCTCGTTCGCTTACGGCGAGACAGCGATCGATGAACGCCTTCCGTCCCACCTCCGCCGCCCTGACACCCACCCACTCCTCAACCAGTCGCTCCGTCGGCAGCCCGTTGTCGTCGTAGCCCATCGGGTAGAAGACGTTGGCGCCCTGCATACGACGGTAACGGGCGATGAAATCTGGGTGGCTATAGGAGTAGACGTGACCCAAGTGAAGATGACCCGACACAGTGGCGGGCGGGGTATCAATCGAGTAAACAGGCCGCTCTGTATCATTACGCGAAAAATGATAGACCTCCAGCTGCCGCCAGAAGGCCTGTATCCGCGGCTCAGCCTCCTGCGGATTATAGCGTTTCGGCAATCTCGCCATCGCACCTCCCACAATCCCCAGCAGGCCACCTCAGCTACCGGAGACAACAGAAAAGCCCCATCCATCCCAGGGACGGATAGGGCTCCGCGGTACCACCCTGATTCGCCGGCGTTGCCGACGCATCTCTGCTACACTCAGCCAGCGCTGCGCTCACAATCTCTTGGTAGCTCAGTAACGCTTGCTAAGCGTCCTCGCTATAACGGGCGATCCCGTAGCGACCTAACCCCGACAAACAGAGGGTATGAGCCGCTCGACTCCCAGGCGACCTTCAGTGGCTGGTAATGCAGAGGGCTCGCAGCCAATGGCCCTCCTCTCTTAGACGGTCAAAAACCGTCTTTCGCACACCCCGCGCTGCTGCGGCAGCGCCCACCACCTACTCCTCCCATTCAGCGTCTTTGACGAATTGTCCTTTCCTACAGTATAGGATGAACTATCAATTTGTCAACTTCGCATTTCCAAGTAACTCAAAGTCATCAAACTCAAAACCCGGCGCGACCGTGCACCCCACTAGACTGTAACTTCCCCAAGGGCGCGCAGTCTGCCAACACCCGGCGGGCACGACGGTGACCGGACCGGTGTGCTCTCCGACAGGGCCGAGGACGTGACGTCGCACCCGTCCCGACCCTACCTCAATCCACGTCAGTGCCAACGGATCGCCTTCATAATAGTGCCAGACCTCATCGGAGGCGACACGGTGCCAACGGCTAATCTCGCCCTTGGCCAGCAGGAACAGGATCGTCGTCAGAGCTGCCCTTGGTGGACGCCCGTCAGTAGGCAATACGCGGTGTGGCGAACGATAGACGACCGCGAAAGATCCACCTTCCGGATGCGAGACCAGGCTCAGCGTCTCTATCAGATGAATCGCCCGTGCGTGCATCGTAACTCCACTTCACCGGCGACTCAACGTCAGTGCACCGGCGCCATCGGTTCGCGCGCGTAGATATCTAGGATATCCCGCAACATCGTCGCCGACGAGGGCGTGGGATCAGACTCATCGATAATGGCCGTGATGGTGCCGTAGATATCCGTTGTGAAAACCACACCCATCTGCTTGCGCCCCAACCTGCCCAATGGATGAGTTACCGGCAACGGCAGCGGGGCTACCGAGAGCCCATAGCTACCATCGTGCGCGATCTCGGCGCGGGCAAGCAACCGATATCGCTCGCCGCGCTCACGCGCCGCCTGCAGCTCTAGAGCATCCACCGCCTGAATACCAACTCGCGCCACGTCTTCCAATTTGGCGTCCACACCGATCACAGCGTTGGTCAGGATAACCAGCTTGGCAGCAGCATCCCAGCCGTCCAGATCCCACGCAGCGTCAGCTTCGAGCACACCTGCTGCTCGAGCCCGTGCCGTTGCCACGTCCCAGCCTAGACCGTCACCTAGCATATCCATTACGTAGCCGGTCACCAGGTTGGGCACGGCCTCGATCATCCGGATCCGCGCCCCCCTCAGGTCTCTGCAGCCCAGGTTGAGCGCCGGCAGGCCGCCAGCTACGGTCCCATCATAACGCAAACTGACCCCATGCTCAGACGCCAGAGTATGCAGTTCGCGAAAGGCAACCACCAGGGGGCCCTTGTTCGGCGTCACCACGTGCATCCCTTTTCCCAACGCAGTCCGAATGCAGCTCAAGCCCGGCTCAGCCTGCTGGCTGAGATTCACCGGCGACGCCTCCAGAAGAACGTCTGCCGCCACCGACTCGACCAACGCCAGCGCCCCCTTTCCGGGCTGCCCCCCCTCAGGATATGCTGCCACGCTCTGCCCCTGACGCTTCAGGTGTATCACCGTCGGCAGATCCAGGCCGTCTGGATCTACTGCAGCACCACGGCTGTCCGCAACCCCAACGATGCGCAGGCGTATTCCATACTGATCGGCCAAGAATGCCTCTTTTTCCAGCACAACCTCACAAAACCGACGTCCCAAGTTCCCCAGGCCAATCAGCACTAGCTTGATGTCGTGCATCTGCCACCCCTCCTAACCATCTTATAAATCTGTATTTCCCAATTTTACATCTTTTATAGAAGAAGCTCGCGCCGTCACACATCGAGACGGGCCGCCAATAGCGGCACAAGCATCTCCTCTGGCATCATACCACCGTGACGACCGGCAAGCCGTCGAGCATCCGCAGCGCTCCGGGCGAAAGCGCCGTCACCGCGAGCGATACCGATTACGTCGCCCAATCTGAAGGACACCTCGGGATGCGGCGTGCCGGAGCCCAATAGTCCAGAGCTCAGCAGCGCCTCCCGCGACAGAAAGGTGAATCGCTCACCGAGTTGCTCCTCCAGGTAGTCTTGCACGGCATCGCGGGCACCGTGACGGACGTAGAAGAAGGGCACGCGGGCCTCGCCCAGCGGAGGGAGCCAAAGACGATCTCGGAGGGCCGGGTGATCGTCTAACAAGACGACGGAAGCGGTTGGGGTCAGTATCTGGCCATGATCTGCCGTTATCAGCAACAATGTCCGTTCGCGATCTTTTGCCGGAAGTTGCTTGAGGAACAGCATCTCCATCAACAGCGCCAGCGCGCGCACCTCCGCCTCTCCCGACTCATCGGTCGGACCAAAACGATGCGCCAGTGCATCCACGGCTGACCAGTAAGCGCCGAGCACCAGACGCTTGCCCCGGTGATCTGCCAGCGCCCGTCGCAACATCAGCCAGAAGTCTGAGGCATAGCGGTGACCGCGGACCTCATCCACGCCACGAAAATGCATTCGCGACAGCGGCGTGGTGGTCAGCGACTCAGCAATCACCGTGACGGTTGTAATCCCCTGAGGACCCAGGATCTGGCCCAACGATGGTACCGGAAGAAACCGCTCAGGTTCGAAGCCCCAGCGAAGCAGGGTATTCGTGAAGGGCTCGAAAGGCGAGGAGAAGCCGATAGCCTCTACCGCCATCATCCACTCCCGTAAATAGAGCTCGTATGCCAGCAAGCCGTGTTCGATGGGCGGGCGACCGGTCCAGATAGCACTCAGCACACTGTTGGTCGTCGACAGAAAGGTCGTCGTAAGGGGCACCAGGCGTCCGGTATCAGCCAGGCGGTGGAAGACCAGATCATCATACTTTGCCATCACGCGACGCAGCTGCACCCAGCCCAAAGCATCAACGACCAGGAGGACCACACGCTCAACGTCATCGATAAGGCCGTCCAGGATGCCCATCTCCAGAGGCGGCAAGGAGCCAGGTAAGCTCGCGCCCAGCATCCCCCCCACCGTTGACGCCAGATTGCCTACTGAACGACCTTCATAGCGGGGCCAGACAAAGTGTGGGGGCAGATTCAGCTGCTCAACATTCGCCGGTCGGTATTGCCGCAGGTCCTGCTCTAGCTGTGTGAAAGACAAGACGCCCTCCTTGAGATCCCGGCTACCTTACCAGTCCCGCAATCAGATATCCGACGACGACCTGTCCGCAGAACACAACCAGGTGTTCCGTCATCTGCGCGCCCAGACGTGCGTCGTCTCCGCCCCGGATTAACGTCCAACCAAGAGCGGTCGCGCGGGGTAGCATTAGCAGCGCCAACAAGCACCAGACCGGCATTTGACCGAAGGCTATCGCCAAAATAAGCAAGACGTGAGCTATCGCGAGCATTGCCGCCACCGCGCTCTTTTCGAAGCTAACCGTCGACACTGCGGCCCTAGCGCCCGCCAAGAGCCCAAAGATCGCCAGTGGCCCGAGCATACGCCAGGCTAGATAGGCGCCCGCTCCCAGCCACCCTACCGGAACTCCCAGCAGCAGTAGCGCCCAGGCCCAGATCGGCTGATTACGCCGCGCCAAGACCTGCATAGAGACACACACCGTTAGTGCACCAAATGCACGCCAGACCGTAAAGCGCCCGCTGGCAGCCCAAGCGGCCGCACTTCCGAGCGCTACCGCCATTGGCATCAACGCCACTGGCAAATCTGCAAGCCACGCAGGACACCGGATCATACTTCGCATCTCAGCTAACTCGCCAGGATCGTCTGCATCACCCCTCACGCGCCTAGCTCACGCTTTATGATGGGGTGCATAGCCTCAGCCGCCCGGGCGCGATGGCTGATTCGGTTCTTCACCTCAGGAGCTAGCTGTGCCATTGTCTTGCCGAGTTCCGGAAGGTAGAAGACGGGATCATAGCCAAATCCCTCCTTCCCCGCAGGCAGCGATCCGATGACACCCTCGCATACGCCCTCGGTGTAGAATACCCGCCCGGCAGGCGTCACCAGTGCTGCAACACAGCGGAACCGCGCCGTTCGTGCAGCCTCTGGCACGCTCAACAGCGCCGCTAGCAATGCTCGATAGCGCACCTCGTCTGGCCCAGGCCGAAAACGGGCCGACCGCACCCCAGGTGCGCCGTTGAGCGCGTCCACCTCCAGCCCAGAGTCGTCGGCCAATGCCGGCAAGCCTGATGCCTCGGCCAGCGCCTGCGCCTTCAGCAGCGCATTCGCCCGATAGCTATCGCCTGTCTCCGCGACCGGAGCACTGACCCCAACCTCCTCCGGCAAGAGCAGTTGGAGATCTAGACCCGCCAACAGTACCGCCCACTCCCGCCGTTTGCCCCGATTGTGTGTCGCTAGAACGACGCGCACCGGCATTCCCATCTCACTCCTCCCCCTGTGGTCCCATGTCGGCTCGCTTCCTATCCGCTGACTTGTCATCATGCGCCAAGCGCCGCAGCAGTCTCGCCTTTCGGTGTTGTAACTCGGCAAGCGTGCGGTAGCGCTGCAGTCCACTAGGCAGTCTTGCGGCGCGCTGCAACGCTACCTCGGCACAGCTCAGTGCAGCGTCCAGGTTTCGCGCCGTCCACTCATAGTACTTAGCTTTTTCAACCAATGGTGAAATGGCGCCCGGCATCGCTGCTGCCCAGGCGTCCCAGATCGCTAATGCCTCGGACCACGCCTCGCGCCGCTTGTGATGGAGGCCCAACACCTCCCAAACACGCCCCTCGCAGTCTGGATCCAGCTCCCCGGCTCGACCTGAGAGAGCCCATCGCCATGCCTCAAGCGCCGCAGCCTTCCTACCTGCCTGGTCAAGCATCCGCCCCACCCCGACCCACTCAGCAGCCGCCAGCGCCATATCGGACGGCATAGTAACCATCTTGGCGACGTGCACCAGCAGAGAGGCCAAGCTCAGGACGTCCACCTCGTTGTGATAGAAGACCCGCGCCATTTCGCTGGCATCGCCGGTTTCCAGATACTGTCGATAGAGCCAGGGAATCAAAGAGGAGTCAAGGTCCTGCTTTGTCCGTGCCACGCCTAAGATAGCCCGCTCCAATTCGCCTAGCCGCCGAGAGGCCAGGTGATCCCGCCATAGCTTACGGGCAGTGGTCAGCAGATCTAAGTGAGGCAGGGTCAGGGGCAGCGGGGGCATGCGGTTAAGGACGTACCTCGCCTCCAGAATCGGTACATCGAAACCCCGTCCGTTGAACGTAACCAGCCCTGTCGCTGCCGTGAGGACCTCTGTTAGATAGTGCAAAGCGGCAGCTTCCTCGGTTGGGTCGCGCATGAAAATTAGGTGTAGCACCAAGCCTTCTGCCTGCCAGACACCAACCCCCACGAGAAAGGCCAGCGTACCGGCACCTCTAGCCAGGCCAGTGGTCTCCGTATCTATAAAGGCCGGGCGCGGTCCCAGCGCCGGTACCCCCAACAGGTCCAACGCCTCGTCTGACAAATCAGCTAGCTGCCCCAGCAGGTGACAACCGTGACGTGTCTCCGGCGCAAAGGTGCGGGTCCACAGCCAGAAGCGCCCCCAGGCAGTCTCTGTCTCGGCGCCGGGCAGAGTCAACGACGCAGCATACCCGTCGTCTGCAGCGCGCTCGGAGCGCGCGGACAGATCCCCCAGTCCTTTGACAAGGCCCAGCTTGCGCAGCCGCTGCTGAAGAGAGTCATCCATAGGTTGACAAAAAAGGGGCCTTAGGAGCAAGTCTCATCGGCACAGCGCTGGATGTTGGCGCCCAGCGGTCGAAGCTTGTCCTCGATCCGTTCATAGCCTCGATCGATCTGCCGGATATTATAAATGGTACTAGTTCCCTCGGCCGCCAGCGCCGCAACCAACATGGCCATTCCGGCGCGGATATCGGGGCTCTCCATCACATCCCCCATCAGGCGCGACGGACCGTAGACCAAGACGCGGTGTGGATCGCACAGCACCACCCGCGCCCCCATAGGGATGAGCTTGTCCACGAAATAAAGCCGACTTTCAAACATCTTCTCGTGGAAAAGCACCACCCCGTCACACTGCGTGCTGGCAACCAGCGCAATGCTCATCAGATCTGCGGGAAACGCCGGCCAAGGCGCGTCCGCGATGGTCGGGATGGCCCCGCCAAGGTCGGGCACAATGGTGAGTGCCTGGTCTGCCGGGACTAGCAATCCGTCGCCTTGGGGTTTGACCACAATCCCAAGACGTTCGAAGGTCATCAGGATCATTCGAAGATTCTCCGGCACGGCATCGTGGATCAGCAGCTCGCCGTGGGTCGCCGCTGCCAGGGCGATATAACTCCCTACCTCGATATGGTCACTAGCGATGGTGAAGCTGACCCCGCTGAGCCGATCCACTCCCTCAATCATCAAGGTATTGGTGCCAATCCCTTCGATGCGAGCCCCCATAAGGCAAAGCATCCGACACAAATCCTGGACGTGAGGCTCCGATGCGGCGTTGCGGAGCACCGTCGTGCCCGCAGCCAGCACAGCCGCCATCACGGCGTTTTCGGTACCGGTGACACTGGCCTCGTCAAGGAGAATATCCTCCCCCACCAGCCGGCGCGCCGCAAGCTCAAAGCGCCCATTTTCCACCACCACCTCAGCACCCAATTCCTCGAAAGCCAAGAAGTGGGTATCGACACGTCTCCGGCCAATGACGTCACCGCCCGGGGCCGGGATTACCACCCGGCCCAGGCGCGCTAAGAGCGGGCCGGCCATTAGGATCGAGCCGCGAATAGCACGGAACCGTTCGGCAGAGAACTCACTAGCCCTCTCTGCATCGAGCCCATCCGCCGTCACGCGCCAGGTGTGCGGATCAAGACGTTCCACGTCAACCCCTAACCCCGCCAGCAGCTGCGCCATCACCTCTACATCCCGAATCGCCGGCATGTTCTTAAGAGTGACCGGCTCATCGGTAAGTAGGCATGCCGCCAGCACCGGCAACGCGGCATTCTTGTTGCCCGCAGGATAGATCTCTCCCCGCAACGGCACACCACCCTCAATGACGAAGTACTCACTCGGATCTGCCATCACTACCTCCCTGCAATAACCTCGACGGGATCGCCGGGCTGCAGCTCCAGCACCTGCGCGCCACTGCCCTGATTTACGGCGATCTCAAGCATACCCTCACTTCCGACCAACGCCAAAGGTTCACCGGGGCTGGTCTCACTATAGGTCCGCCGAATTGGACCAAGATCGCGACCGGCGGCCCGGACCGTCACCCGACCGACCGCAACAATCCGCCGCCCGGCTTCCCCAAACGCAGGGTCAAGATGGACCATTGCACCATCCCAGACTAGTCGCCCGATGCTAGTGACGGCATTCCCAAAATGGTCGACGTAGATCACCTCGCCACAAATCTCAACCTCACCCACGGAAATTGCCGGCGTCGGCAGTCGAACCGGCGCCTGAACAGGCCGACCGAGCTCAGCCAACGGTGTTCCAGACGCCAGGTACGCTGCTGCTGGCGCAAAGATGTCCCGTCCGTGAAAGGTATGACTCACTGCCGCTCGTCGATAATGAGGATTGTCCAGCTCGACCGTGAGTATGGGGGGCGCCGCTGCCCAGACATAGGAACACACCCCGTTATCCGGCGCCACCAGCACTCCCCATGCAGTTTGCGAGGCAATCGCCCGACGCGCCGAGCCCACGCCAGGATCGACAACCACTAAGTGCACGCTGTCAGCGGGAAAGTACGGCAGGCTGCTCCAGAGAACGTAGGCCGCGGCCCGCAGGTCCTGAGGCGGGATCTCGTGGGTGACATCCACAAGTTTCGCATCCGGCGCGATCTCGGCGATCACACCCTTCATCACGCCCACGTAATGATCGCGGAGCCCGAAGTCCGTTGTCAACGAGATCAGCACCATAGCACCCCCTCAGATTCAACGAACCTGACTGATGACCGTTCGCACAGCGTAGCGTAGCTGATCGACTCCCAAAAGCCACGCCAACGCCGCATAAACCAGCACGCCGGCAGAGACCCCAACGGCGGCCTGTAGTAGCACAGGCTGTGGACCGACCGACTTCAACACCCATAGTACCAGCGCCATCCCAACTGACGCCAGCGCTACCCGCGTCGTTGTCAAGACCAGTGCTCGGGCCGCAAAGCCTCCCAGCCGCCGGCGGATCAGCACGAACAGAATGCTCATCTCCACCAACGCCGCCAGCGCGATGGCCAGAGCCAACCCGCCCAGTGGAACCAGTCCGAGGCGCTCCAGTAGTCCTGGCAGCGCCAATCCCAGAAGGCCGTTGAGCACCAATCCGGCGATCGCCGCCATAGCAGGGGTCCACGTGTCATGCAGTGCGTAGAAAGCTCGCCCCAACACCTCAAGTGCCGAATGACCAACCAGGCCGACAGCGAAATAGGCCAACGTCGCCGCCACTACACGCGTCGCCGCCGCATCGAAGGCGCCCCGCTGGAACATAAGGGCTACCAACGGCTCCCCTAACAGCACCATTCCCACTGAAGCTGGCACCGTCAGGGCTATGAGCGTGCGTAACGCGTTTGTCAGGGTGCGGGCCAACTCCTCGGTTCGGCCCAACGCTGCCTGTTGAGAAAATGTGGGAAAGGCCGCCGTCCCTACAGCCTGTGCGAAGACCCCCTGCGGTAGCATCATCATCAAGTAGGCATAGTTCAGCGACGAAATCGCGCCTGGACCCAAGCGGGAAGCCAGGTTGTTGATGACGATAACGTTAACCTGGGCAGCTCCCATCGCCAGCATCCGCGGCATAATCAACAGCCCTACTTCACGGACCCCAGGATCGCTCAGCCCTAGTGTCGGCCGGAAGGCCGCACCATACCGTACCAGACCCGGAACCTGTACCATAAGATGCGCCGCTGCGCCAACCACCATGCCCACTGCAGGACCCATAGCGCCTGCAGGTGTGAGTCCTCCCCAGATTGCACCGCCGATCAGCCCCACATTGTAGACAATCGGAGCCAGCGCCGGGAGCAAGAAGTGCTGGTGCGCGTTGAGGATCCCCATTGCGATACCACTGATTCCGAAGATCGTAGGCGAGATCAACATGACCCGCATAAGCGCCACCGTGCGTATCTGTACCGCAGCTGGCAGGGCCGGCGCCACAACCACTCGAATCAGCCAGGGTGCCGTCAATACGCAGATCAGGCTGATCGGCACCAGCGCCACCGTCAGGATGGTGATAATCGCCGATCCCAATCGCCAGGCCGCTTCCGTCTGCTGGCGGGCTAAACGCCCGGTGAAGAGCGGGATAAAGGCCGAACCCAGCGCGCCGCCGGCAACCACCAGAAAGATGGCATCGGGGATGCGCACCGCGGCTACATAGGCGTCCATCTCAGCGCCGGTGCCGAAGTAAGCGCCAAAGACTACCTGGCGCACCAATCCTAACAGCCGGCTAACTGCAAAAGCAGCCATCACTAGCGCAGCAGCACGCGCGACCTGTCGTTGGCTCGTTTCCATAGAGCCAATTATATCATAGAGAGCCGCTCCGACGGCCCTCACCACGCATACCGGACATAGGGCCGCATCAGCTCAGCCGGGCCATCAAAGACCTTGTGGACCTCGGCCATCATTCGGGTATTGGCTTCGGCATCTCGCGGATAGTGGATCAGCCCCAGCCTTTCCACCCCAGCGCGAGCGGCCACCGCCGCTGCCCACACGCCATCGGAGTGACCATACCCGGCGCCAGAAGCCTCATGGATCAGCAGTCTAGCCCCAGTGGCTAGCTGCTCGACCTCCTCACAGTCCGCCGTGTCGCCTGAGTAGACGAAAGCCCGGCCCGTATCCCTGCTTGCGAACCGTACCGCCAATGCTGGCACAGAATGACACGCCGGCGCCGCAGTGACGATGAAGTCTTGGGTCTGTGCCACTGGCGCATGAAGCTGCGGCGCGACCTCGCGGTACCGCAGCGGCAACTCTTCCAGCCATCCCTGCCCGGCGAAGAGGTTCACCAGCGACTGGACCTGGGCCAGCACCTCAGGACGAGCGTACACCATGAGCGGATCGATCCAAGCATAGTCTCGCACCTGGGCAAGCAGGAACAGTCCCAGCAGAAAAGCCGGGAAGCCATAGACGTGGTCAGGGTGGAAGTGAGTGATGAAGATTCCTTGGACCATCAAGGGGTCGAGTCCCGCTGTCCCCAGGCTCTGGATTGGCGCACCAGCGCAGTCCACTAGCCAGTAACGACCCGCACGGACCACAGCCAGATAAGTGTTCGACTCTCCTGGCTCGGGCAGCGCTGGCGACACCCCCAGCGGCACAACGTACGGCGCCCTTAGATCCCCCATCAGTGCACCTGGAACGGTGACCCGATTAACGCTGCTACAGCTTTCAGAACCAGAGAGGCGTACTGCCCTTCGTCTAGCGTGAAGCGCAGCACGACCTGCCTACGCTCAGCCATCTCCCGATCCAACTCGGGCTGCGTGACTTCCGTTTCCATCGGCGTGCAGACCACCGCCCGTTGTCTCTTGGTCAGGCAGACCCGTCGGAGCATACGAGGTCTGAAGTCACGTAGACTGAGCCCCTCGGCTGCGAGGACAGCCTCCGCCGGCTTGCGCCAGAGGC
The DNA here is from genome assembly GCA_003562365.1 of Anaerolineae bacterium. Taxonomy (GTDB): domain Bacteria; phylum Chloroflexota; class Anaerolineae; order B4-G1; family SLSP01; genus PWVB01. The sequence continues at coordinate 1,109 of PWVB01000509.1, read as the reverse complement.
CCTCGTAACTCGCGGTCAGCCGCGGTAAGTCCACAAGCACCGTTCGCTGCGCAGCCATCGCACTGTTGGGATCGGGCAATGTCAGGGGCCGGTGCATAACATTGAGCGTGTGTGTGACCTCCATCACCTCCATCAGGTAGGCGCCTACAATCTGGTTCCATACCCAAGCCTGGTAGGCGATCAGGTAGATCGAGAGCAGCTTGTCGTGGATCAGGTTGGCTGCCTCACGGTAATCGTGGGGATGGTCTCTGAGATGGATGATGACGCTGCGGTAGTTCGATGGACGCGGTGCCTGATGGAGCAGGAACCCCCACTGGCCCCAGTGGCCGGCCACAAGGCGCTTGAAACGCCGGATCTCGCGCCGGTCTCCGGCCATAGGTTCAGCCAAGTACATTTGCACTACCCGCTCTGCATTGTGCATCAGGATCTGCTTACCCGGCAGACCGTCGCGCGACATAGATCCGAACCGTTGATCGTCGAAGTAGTTCGGCAGGCCGTACGCCTCCAATCGCGCCAGCGTCGGCGCCAGTGCTGCAGCCTCAGTTTCGTCCAGATTGGAGACCATAACGCTGAACCGATTGCCACTAAGATCCTTGGGACGCAGCGCTCGGGGCCCTGATCCCACCCGGCGGGCCACGTAGCCTGCCCCCTTCAGTATGGCGGGGCCTTGCTTGCGCACACTGAGGTACTGCGCCGCGACCCCAACCCTGTTCTTTGTCGCGGGAAACACCAACGCGCTGGATCTAACGCTGAGCTGCGCAGCGAGCTCATCGCGCACTGAGCGTGTTGATCTTGCTTGCTTCTCCACGCGGTAGTAAACGTACGGGCCATCGCCCTCTGGCAACGCAATGCATTCCTCTATCTGGAACTCCTCCGGATGGCGCTTGATCCGCATAGGCACCTCTCTGAAGATCTAGCGTACGGCTTGGGCCCACTCCTAGGCGCACCTCCTCATCTGCGAACCGATGGGTCAGACCGTGGCAGAGGCTATTGTACTCTCAAGAATACACGCAATCGCCCATCTGGTCAACGTTTCCACCGCCATCCCGCGCTCTCAACTTCGGCCTGGACCACAAACGCTGCGGTTGAGTCAACCTGCAACCTTAGCG
>PWVB01000157.1 GCA_003562365.1 Anaerolineae bacterium | reverse complement strand
TGCTGCGGTTAATATTCTGCATCTGGCCCGGACGGGGCCTTCGGGACGCAACGTGGGCGGAAGTAACGCCGAGCGTGTCCCGAGAAGCTCCCCGCTTTAGCGGGGAGAGTCGTCACTATTGACGGAATGCGGCGTAAGGATTGTGGGACAGCTTGCGTGAGCATCCGGATACTCTCTCGCACTCTCGCCCTCCTCCACGCAGTCAGTGGAGGAGGGCGAGAGCTGGTAAGGCGCTGCCCGGTGTCGCCTGGCAGCGCCGACCTCTATGCGGCGGGGGTGATGGGCTAGTGCGACCTCGCTGGCGCAAGGTGCTGGCGGACCTGTGGGGCAACAAGGTCCGCACCCTGCTGGTCATCGCCTCGATTGGGGTGGGCGTCCTCGCCATCGGTGTCATCGCCGGCACGTATGCGATGCTGTCGACCGACCTCAACGCCAGTTACGCCGCCAGCAACCCGGCCAATATCAGAATCCAGACCCTACCCTTCGACCCCGGCTTTCTGGATGTCATCCGTCGCGTCGAGGGGGTAATGGAGGCGGAGGGACGGCGCACGGTGAGAGTTCGGGTGCACGCTGGCGGCAACACCTGGCGTACGCTCCACCTCACCGCTATTCCCGATTTCGCCGGATCGCGCATCCACCGCCTCTTCCCCCGAGAAGGAGCCGCGGAGCCGGGAAACAACCAGGTCGTGCTGGAGCACAAGACCCTGGCAGCCCTGGGGAGCGCGGTGGGCGACCCGCTCTTGGTCGAGCTTGAGGATGGCACGCGGCGGACGATGCCCATCGTGGGGGCGGCGCTCGACCAGACCCGCCTGGAGCAGTTGATCCTCGGCGAGTACCGGGGCTTCATCACCTACGACACGCTGACGTGGCTTCACGCGCCGGAGAGCCTCGACCGGCTCTACGTGACGGTGGCCGACGCGCCCAACGTTCCGGCGCATATCCTGGCGGTAGCTGCCGCCGTGACGAACCGCCTGGAGCGGACCACCGATGCCCGCGGGATGCCCCGCCTGGCCTTCCACACCGAGACCGCCCCACGGGACCGCCATCCGCTCAAGGGCATCATCGACGCGCTGCTCCTGGTGATGATCATCATCGGTGGGCTGATGCTGTTTCTTAGTGGCTCGCTCATCTTCAACACGATGTCGGCGCTGCTGAGCCAACACCTGCAACAGATCGGTGTAATGAAGCTGGTGGGCGCGCGGCGGCGCCAGGTGGTCGTTATGTACGGCGTGCTGATCTCTAGTTTCGGTCTGGCAGCGCTAGTGGTGGCGGTGCCGTTGGGCGCGGTGGGCGCGTACCAGCTGACGCGCTTCGTGGCGTCGATGGTGAACTTCGAGATGGCGCCCTTCCGCCTGATCGCGCCGGTCCTGGCGGTACAGATCGGCGTGGGTCTGCTGGTCCCGCCGACGGCGGGGCTGCTGCCGGTGCTGCGGGGCTCGCGCATCACAATCCGCGAGGCGCTCACGAGCACGGGGCTGACCGACGGCGCTGCATCGGGCGATACGGAGAGCAAGCGCCGGGGCCTTTTCGGCCTGGGCCGCCGCACCCGCGCCCAGGGGGGCGGGCGCCTACACAGCCGCTGGTTGATCTCGCTGCGCAACACCTTCCGCCGCAAGGGGCGGCTGCTGCTGACGCTCTTCACGCTGACCTTGGGCGGCGCGATCTTCATCGGGGTCTTCAACACGCGGGCTTCGCTCAACGAGACCACGGCCCAGACGATCCATTACTTCGGCGCGGATGTGAACGTGGATTTCTCGCGCCCCTATCGCATCAACGCCGCCACCCAAGAGATGCTGGCTGTGCCCGGCGTCGTCGCCGTGGAGGCGTGGACCGGGGCTGCCGGCGAGTTGGTCCGCGATGACGGCGCGCCGGGAGAGTCCTTGTCCATCATCGCGCCGCCGGTGGACACGGCGCTCGTGGAGCCGCGGTTACTCGCCGGGCGCTGGCTGCTGTCCGGCGACGAGACGGCGATCACCGTCAACGAGGTCTTGTGGGATCGCTATCCGAATCTGCAGCCTGGCGATACCTTGCGGATGGAGGTGGCGGGACGGACGCTCGATTGGACGGTGGTGGGCGTGTTCCGCTATACGGGCATCGACAACCTTGTGGGGTATGCGCCCTACGAGACGGTGGCGCGACTGCAGGGTGGGGGGCAGCGGGCGGCAATGTTCCGCCTGACGACGGAGGACCAGACGCTGGCGGGGCAGACGGCGGCCATTGAAGCCCTGGATGCCCGGTTCCGGGAGTTGGGCTTCGCCGTGGCATCCCTGGAAGCGGGGATGAACCTGGTGAACTCGCTGGCCGATCTGATGGGCATCCTCACGCTGGTGCTCCTGGCGATGGCGCTGATGACGGCACTGGTGGGCGCGATCGGGCTGACGGGTACAATGAGCATGAATGTGATGGAGCGGACGCGTGAGATCGGCGTACTGCGAGCCATCGGGGGCCACAACCGCATCATCGTGCGGCTCGTCATCGTCGAGGGGCTCATCATCGGGCTCCTGAGCTATGGGCTGGGAATGGTGCTGTCGGTCCCCATCAGCGTGGTGCTGTCCAACGTCATCAGCCGGACGATCTTCGATGCGCCCGCGGTGCTTGCGTTCGAGGCGGATGGGTTTCTGATCTGGCTGGGTCTGGTGGTGATGCTCTCCGTGGTGGCGAGCCTGCTGCCCGCGCGCAACGCCTCGCGACTGACGATTCGGGAGGTGCTGGCCTATGAGTAGGGGAGAATGGGGCGCGCTGCCGGTCCTGCGCCCAATGTCTGATGGAGTTCAGGAGTGAGGGATGCGTAAGGGATTCAATGTAGGGATGGTGGTGATCTTGCTGGTCCTCGCGGGCTGCAGCGCAGTCGAGCTGCCGGAGCGCGAGGTAGACGCGCCAGACGTGCCCATCGTGACACGAGTTGACGCCGACGTGGTTTTGGCCGAGGGCGCCGTCGAAGCAGTAGAGCGCCGGGCAGTGAGCATGCGAAGCGGCGGCACGGTCCTTGAATTGGAAGTCGAAGAGGGCGACGTGGTGGCCGTGGGCGACGTCCTGCTGCGCTTGGACGCGGTGGACGCCGAGCTGGCGGTAGCGCAGGCGGAGGCGAGCCTGGCGCAGGCCGAGGCCCAGTTGGCGCGTCTGGAGGCTGGCCCCCGGGATACAGACCTCGCGGTGGCAGAGGCGCAGGTGGGCACCACCCGGTCCATCGTGACGCAGGCGCTCACCGAGCGGCAGCAGCTGTACGCCGGCACGACCGAGGCCCGTATGGCGGCGGCCGAGGCCGATCTGGCGGCGGCGCGGGCCGAGGAGCTGGCGGCGCGAGTCGCGTATGACCGCACGCTTGAATGCTTTACCAATCCGGAGACCGGCGAGGAAGTCTGCCCTAGCCTTGGCACCAACGAGGAGCGGGCGCGTTTCGCGTGGCGCGCGACGCAGGCCGGGCTGGGGGCAGCTGAGGCGGCCCTGGCAGCGCTGGAGACCATCGCCAGCACGGAGGAACGCATCGCCAACGCCGCGGTGGGCGTGGCCCGAGCGCAGCAGGCGGTTGCCGAGGCGCAGCTCGTGCAGTTGGAGGCCGGTGTGGCCGTCGAGGAGATCGCGGCAGCACGGTCGGCAGTGGCGCAGGCGATGACCGCCGTGGACGGCGCCCGGGTGGCGCTGGAGCGGATGGAGCTGGTGGCACCGATCTCGGGCACGGTGACCCGGGTCGTGATCAAGGTGGGGGATCAGGTGGCGCCCGGGCAGGTCGTGCTGCACATCGCGACGCTGGACGCCCTGCAGGTGCGCACCATCGACCTGACGGAGCTGGACGTGGTCCGGTTGGAGATTGGCCAGCCGGTGGAGGTCGCGATTGACGCGCTGCCCGACGTCACGTTGGCGGGCCACGTCAGCGAGATCGGGCTGGAGGCAGTGGACTACCGGGGCGACGTCACCTATCCCGTGGTCGTCCGCCTCGATGAACTGCACTCGCGCCTGCGACTGGGCATGACAGCCGATGTGCGCATCACGGCGCCTTAGCGTCTGTAAGAGAACAGGTTCCGCGCTAGAATGTAGATCCTTGGGTTGTGCGCATACGGCCTTCAAAGAGCCTGACGCCTGTGCGGGAAACTCCAAAGATCTTCTGCGGCGGGAAGTAACTCATCTGCCGACGCCTATACGACCGATCCAGGTTCCGTGATGTCCAAAGCATATGTTAGTCTGAGTTCGTTGGTTGCCGAGCTATCGTCGCCGAGGTTAGTGGTATGAGCTCTACTATGCAGATCCGCGAGATGCGACCCGAGGAGGCGAAGGCCGTTGGGGCGATCAGCCGGCGAGCGTTTGGCCCTATCCAGAGTCTTTTCTTCTCGCTGAAGGGTCACGTCCTGGTTGCCGAGCGCGACGGAGATCTCCTGGGGGGGACTGTCCTGACAATGTTCAAGCTATCCAGGGGGCGCAAGGGCGGCCTCGTCGACTGGATCTTCACCGACCCCAAGGTCCATGGGCAGGGCGCAGGCCAGGCTCTTACGGAAGCAGCCATTGCCTACTTTGAAGATGAGGGCTGCACGGATATGTTCGCTTCCGTGGAGGGCTACAACCCCAGTTCCGGCAAGCTCTTTGCCACCCGTGGCTTCGGCATTCTCTCGCCTGGCGCTCAGTTCCGCCGGTTTGGCATGGGTATCTTCGCTATGTGGTACCATACGTTTCACTTCATGGATTTGGGCCACTTTCTGTGGGCTCGCCCGCCGGCTGAGAAGTCCGACAGCCCGGCGGCGCAGTGGTGGGGTGGCTTGCTGCTCAATGCCGCGATCTTCTGCCTGGCCCTGTGGCGGATGCAGGGGTTTCGGACCTTTGACCCGCTCTTCCTGCTTTTCGCGCCTCTGTCGCTGCTGCTGTTCCTTGGCGCGCGGTCCTTGGCAATGCTGGCTGCGGCCCGCGCGCAGGGTATCTGCCTGCGTTACCGGGCGTGGGAGTCAGGCTTTCCGATAAGCCTTCTGATTGCTCTCGCGTCGGGCGATATGTTTTCAGTGCCGGGCTCTTACTATCCGTGCACCGACCACTGGCGCTATCGCGAGTGGGTTCCCAAGCTGGGCCCGGTGGCCTTGGCAGGCATATTACCTACCCTGCTCATCAACTGGGGGTTGTGGGCCATTGGCCGCTTTGGCACGCTGTCGCCCCAGCTGGCGCTGGGGCGGAGTATCGCGGTGATGGCGGGCATGGTCCTGGGACTGCTCGACACGGTCATCATCGTGTTCCCGGCTGTCAGCTTCAATGGGCGCCGCGTTTGGGACTGGAAGCCCTGGGTATGGGCACTGGTCGCTGCCGCCACTGTGGGACTCTTCGTGATTGCCTAGTGTTTGACAGCCGGCACGATAGGGTCGACCTGGTGTCCCTGGACGAGGCGCCTGACGTGGGCGCGCAACGCCAGGGCCTGTGACTTCATCGCGACTCTCGATTGAGGATCTCGCCCACATTGTCGGCGTCTCGCATTCCACGGTGTCCACAGCCGTCAATGACAGTCCCCTGGTGAGGAGACCCGGGCACGCATCAAGGCCCGCGCCGCCGACATACATCCCCAACGCCGTCGCCCGCAGCCTGAAAGCCCCCATAGCGGCACCGTCGGCCTCGTCCTCACATCTCTGACGGAGCCCCTTCTTCGCCGACGTGATGCATGGGGCGGACGCCGCCGCCGGCGCTGCGGACCTCAGTATGTTCGTCACCGCCTCGCACAACGATCCGGAACGGGACATGGCAGTCATCGAGACCTTCCACCAGGCCGCGCCGCGTCAGGCGCTGGTTACCTTGTTCGACAATCCTGGTTCACCCCTCTATCCTTTCAACAGGAGCGCCTCGTCGAGCCGGTGGCGGTGCTGGACGTGTTACGCTAGCATATGGGCGAAGGGAGCGGACTGACGGCAGGTCAGCTGCCCCTCTGGCTGGCGGAGACAACCAAGTATCTTGACCACTTCACGTAGTACTACGGCAATGGGTGGAAGGCCTTCAAACAGCGGGCAGTCGGCAACCTCATCGCCTGGAGGGCTGATCTAGCCAGCTTTAAGCGGCCGCGCGGGCGGCTGCCGATCCGGACACGCCCCACTGCCGAGGTCGCTCGTCTGGCACGGCAGGCTGCGGGACTGCGGCGGGCCCGTGGCGATGCGCAGCGCCTGAGTCCGGAACCCGTGGACTACGACCGTCAGTTTGAGTGGCTGGAGGGCCTGGCCAAGTACGCAGAACGCCACATAGGGCTTGAGACCCAGCGCGCCGTGGTGGCGCGTATCTAAGCTCCCGTTGCCGGTCTGCACACGACCCGGATTCCAGAAGTTATCGAACCCGGGAGCGTTTCTGGTCGGCGCAGTTGGGAGAGACACAGCGAATGGCGGGGCGCAGCGGCGCCCTTCGCTTCTACTACACCGGTTTCGCCCCGGGGCGTGATACTCGACCGGCTCGATGGCGGCAGGCAGGTGCCTTTGATCCCGGCATCTG
>PWVB01000237.1 GCA_003562365.1 Anaerolineae bacterium | reverse complement strand
TTTGATCCATCCTATGCTATAAAGAGGATGTTAAAGGCTGAGATCGGGAGAAGTAGGCGCTCAAGCGAAGTTCCAGAGAGCCGGGTATAGGTGAGAGTCCGGCACCAGCGCGGGCGCTGAATGGCCCCAGGAGCTGCTTGCCGAACACGCCCGTAGTTAGGCGGCATGGGCGTAAGTAGTCCGAGTCGGAGACGCTACCGTTATCAAGGCGTAGGGCATCGTTGATTGGATCTGAGGCTGTGCCCGAAGAGAGTGAGGCTGGCTGGGCCTGATGACGCGCTTTCACGGCGCGTCTTTTTGTTAGGGTCCCCGCCTAACCAGGGTGGTACCACGGGTGAAGTACGCTCGTCCCTGCAGGGACGAGCGTTTTCGCGTTCTGGGCTCTGGTGTCATCAGGGGCAACTAAGATCTTAACAGACAAGTGAGGAGGCGTATGAACGTATCTAAGAAGCGTATCCTGACCGGGGATCGTCCCACGGGCAAACTGCACCTGGGGCACTATGTCGGTAGTCTGCAGAACCGGGTCGCTCTCCAGGATAAGTACGCGTGTCACTTCATTATCGCGGACTTGCACACACTGACGACCAAATCTGAAAAGGTCTACTTGGATGAGCTGGACCGGAGCATCTACAATGTCGTACTCGACTACCTGGCGGTGGGTATCGATCCCGAGCGTAGTGTGATCTTCCTACAGTCCGCCGTCCCGGAGACTTTTGAGTTAACCCTGCTGCTGGGCAACCTGGTCACCTTGCCGCGACTTACGCGGCTTCCCAGCATCAAAGAGATGGCGCGGGCGGCCAATATGGACGATGAGACGGTGCCTTTCGGCCTTATTGGCTATCCGGTGTTGCAGGCTGCCGATATTTTGCTGCCCCGGGCGCACTTGGTCCCGGTCGGCAAGGATAATGAGGCCCACGTAGAGATCACTCGCGAGATCGCGCGGCGTTTCAACCGTATGTATGAGGTTGAGGTCTTCCCGATTCCGGATGTGCTGATCGGAGAGGTGCCGACGCTGGTGGGCACCGACGGGCAGGCAAAGATGAGCAAATCGCTGGGAAACGCCATCCTGCTCTCCGATGACGCGGAGACGGTGGAGCAGAAGGTGCGCACGATGTACACTGACCCGAACCGCATCCGTGCAGATGTTCCTGGGCGAGTGGAGGGCAATCCGGTCTTCATCTACCACGACGCTTTCAATCCCGATCTTGGCGAGGTTGAGGACTTGAAGTCGCGCTACCGTCAGGGTAAGGTGGGCGACGTTGAGGTCAAGCGTAAACTGGCCTCCGCCATCAACAGCTTTCTGGAGCCCATCCGCGAACGCCGCGCTACCTATGCGTCGCAACCGGGGCTAGTGGAGGAGATCCTGGTTGAAGGAAGCCGGAAGATGCAGGCCACGGCACGGCAGACGATGGACATGGTCTATGCCGCAATGGGGCTCTCAGGGCCCCGGCTGCGGCAGGTTATTCACGGCGAGGCTGTACCTTTTCGACTGGGTTGACTTGCGAGGGGAACGGCCCCCTGGAAGGGAGGGAGACATGTATATCTCAGAGGTCATACTGCACAGTGATCATTATCCAACGCAGGCTTACTATCCCTTCAACGTGCCGATCCTACGTACGACAGCGCGGCTGACGTTTCGGCGCCCGATCACCTTCTTCGTCGGCGACAACGGATCAGGCAAGTCGACCCTGCTGGAGGCGATCACCCGCAAGAGCGGCATCCACGTCTGGGATAGGCCTCAGCGTCACCGCGCTCATGATAATCCCTATGCGACACGCTTGGCGGACTTCATTGAGATTGTGTGGAGCGCACCGCGGGTGTCTGGGTCGCTCTTTCGGGCTGAGACCTTTCGGGATTTGGCGGACTTTCTTGACGATGTCGCGGTGTGTGATCCGGGCCGGTTAGCGTACCACGGAGGTCGTCGCCTGAGCACGCTGTCGCACGGTCAGGGTATGCTTGCCTACTTCAAGGGCCGCTACGATCGTCAAGGGCTTTACTTCCTGGACGAGCCTGAAGCTGCCCTGTCTCCCACCAGCCAGGTTCGGTTTCTCAAGCTGTTGCAGACATTCGCCGAGGCGGGGCGGGCGCAGTTTATCATTGTGAGCCATTCACCGATCCTGCTGGCTTTGCCAGAGGCTCAGATCTACAGTTTCGATGGCAGCCGCATCCAGGAGGTGGCATACGAGCAGACTGAGCACTATAAAGTTTACAAGCAGTTCTTCGAACAACTAGCTTCAGAAAGGAAGAAGGAGAGAGCATGATGAACCAGTACAAGTATTTTCTATCTGAGAAGGAAATGCCGACCCATTGGTACAATATCCTGGCGGACATGAAAAGTCCGCCACCGCCCTACCGCCATCCGGCGACAATGGACATTATGACGCCGGATGATCTGGCCCCGGTATTCCCGGCTGCCTGCATCGCACAGGAGGCTAGCGCCGAGCGCTGGATCGAGATTCCGGAGCCGGTTCAGGACGTGCTGCGTATGTGGCGCCCCTCGCCGCTTGTTCGGGCTCACCGCTGGGAGCAGGCGCTGGATACTCCAGCCAGGATCTACTATAAGTGGGAGGGGGTGAGCCCTGCGGGCAGTCATAAGCCCAATACGGCAATCGCTCAAGCCTACTACGCTAAGCAAGAGGGACTGGAAGGCTTCGCTACTGAGACCGGCGCCGGACAGTGGGGGAGCGCCTTGAGCCTTGCGGGCACCCTCTTTGATCTGACGATCAAGGTCTTTATGGTCGCCATCAGCTATCAACAGAAGCCTTATCGGCGTGTGATGATGGAGACTTGGGGGGGCGAGGTGGTGCCCAGCCCGAGCTCTGAGACCCACGCCGGTCGAGCGATTCTGGAACAAGACCCCGAGTCGCCGGGCAGCCTGGGCATTGCCATCAGCGAGGCACTAGAGTACGCTATGACTCACGATGGCTACAAGTACTCGCTGGGTAGCGTGGTCAACTTCGTGCTGCTCCACCAGACGGTGATCGGGCTGGAGGCGCTGAAACAGCTGGAGATGGCGGGCGATTACCCCGACATCATCATCGGCTGCGCCGGCGGCGGCAGCAACGCCGCCGGCATTATCTATCCTTTTATGAAGGACAGGCTTACCGGTGACAAGCCAGACCTGCGAGCGATCTTTGTGGAGTCCACGGCGTGTCCTAGCATGACCCGCGGAGCCTACGCTTATGACTGGGGTGATACGGCAAAGACTGGGCCAGTGGCCAAGATGCACACCGTAGGGCACGGATTTATTCCGGCGCCGGTGCACGCTGGGGGCTTGCGCTATCACGGGATCGCGCCGACCATCTCGGCGCTTCTGGACAGCGGCGACGCTGAGGCGCGTGCCTACCACCAGATTGAGGTCTTGGATGCGGCTCACACTTTCAGTGCAACCGAGGGGATTATTGTGGCTCCAGAAACTGCGCACGCGGTGAAGGCCGTCTATGACGAGGCTTTGCGTTGTAAGGAGTCCGGCGAGGCCAAGGTGATCCTGTTCAACGCCAGCGGTCACGGCCACTTCGACTTGGCGGCTTATGAAGCATACCACCGTCAGGTTCTAGAAGACTATCATCTGGAGGAAGAGAAGCTGAAGGCGGCGCTGGAGACCTTGCCCACGGTCAGCGGTTAAGTCAGCATTCAACATCAAGCGCCCCCGTACAACGCGGGGGCGCTTGGCTCTTTCTCGGCGGAGTCTAGCCGTCTAACTGTTGCCCAACTGTGCCAGACGTCGAGTCTGCTCGTCGAGGGTGAGAGCCTCGACAAACTCGTCGATCTCCCCTTCCATCACGGCAGGTAGATTGTACGAGGTCATGCCGATGCGATGATCGGTCACCCGATTCTGGGGGAAGTTGTAGGTGCGGATCTTCTCACTCCGCTCGCCGGTCCCCACCTGAGATCGCCGTTGCTCCTCGAGTTCGTCGATCTGCTTCTGCCTTTCTATCTCATAAAGACGCGCCCGCAGGACGCGCATCGCACGCTGCTTATTCTGTGTCAACGAGCGTTCGCTTTCGCAGTTGACCACCAGCCCGGTGGGCTGGTGCAGGATGCGCACCGCGGTGTCGTTCTTCTGCATATGCTGTCCGCCAGGGCCAGAGGAGCCGTAGGTGGTGATCTCCAGATCGTTTGTGTTGATGTCAATTTCGACGTCGTCAACCTCGGGCAGCACGGCGACCGTCACGGTAGAGGTGTGGATGCGACCGCTCGACTCCGTGACCGGGACGCGCTGTACCCGATGCACGCCGCTCTCGTACTTCAGGCGGGAAAAGGCCCCTTTGCCCTCCAGGGAGAAGATCACCTCTTTAAATCCGCCGATGCCAGTGCGGCTCTCGCTAATGAGTTGCGTTTTCCAGCCTGACTGGCGCTCGGCGTAGCGACTGTAGAGCCGGAAGAGTTCGGCGGCGAAGAGCCCGGCCTCGTCCCCCCCGGCGCCGGCGCGAATTTCGACAATGACATCTTTTTCATCCCGAGGGTCTTTAGGGACAAGCAGAAGACGCAGCTGCTCTTCCAGCGTCTCACGCTGCACCATCAGACGCTCTAGCTCGTCCTGGGCCATCTCGCGAATCTCGGGATCCGTATCGTTCAGCATCTCCTCGGTACCCTCGATTTCGTCTAGCGTCTCACGGTATCGCTGGTAAGCGGTGACGGTATCTTCTAGCTCCGACCGCTCAATGGCATATTTCGTAACCTGTTCGTAGTCCTGGGCGATCTCGGGGTCGGCCATCAAGCGGCCCAATTCTTCGAATCGCTCCTCGAGGACCTCCAGCCTTTCCAGCATCTGCTGTGCATCCATTGTCGTAAAGCCCCTTCCGCTCCTCTATCCTATCAATGATAGCGCATTTCGCTGCTATGACCACCGGTACGGTAGCACCACAGACATTTCGAAAGGCCCCTTCTAACCACCTGTCAGCCCGCTACGCCCATGATGCTGGGCACAATGCGTCAGCAACACTGGTATTCGGGACGTCAGTTGGAGCTTGTGAGTCCCTTTGCAGGGCTCGGATATATGCGCGTGAGCCACCAGAGCCTACATAACAAACAGCACGGACTCATTTTGGTAAGATCAGGTATTATGCGCACTGAATATTGCGACTAACGCAGCAATGATGGACAGAGAAACGCTCCTTTCAAAATGTCTGGTAGCACCACAGTTGACCGTGGTAGGTTGAAAAAAAGCGGGACCATTGGCACAAACTGAGTATGAAAAAAAAGAAAACCAGAAGCCACTGAACCCGTAGGACGTGTTTTGTTCTCAGGAGAGGTGTTTGGCAAGATGGCAAATCGGCAAAGGCAATATCAGCATACGCAGCCAGAAGCACCGCCGTTACACGTGCGATGTGTGCGATAAGACATTCGCAGAAACGAAAGGCACGCCCTTTAGCATGCGCGCAAGCCACTCGCTGAGATCATCATAGTGGTCATACTGTTGACGTATGGCTGCCCACCGCGAGCGATTGTCGCGGCCTTCGGATGCGATGAACGCACGGTGAAGCGCGCCGGCACTGTCAGGAGGTCCATGAGCAGCTGGTGGAGCAACCGCGTGATCTGAAGCACGTGCAAGCCGACGATATCTGGGTCAAGGCACAAGGAATGATGCTGTGGTTGACGATGGCGCTGCAGGGAAGCACCCGCTTGTGGCTGGGTGCCATAGTGAGCGAGCGACGTGATCGGACCTTGATCAAAGCCTTGGTCCAAAAGGTTCGGGCTGGCGTGCTGTGGCGCCCCTTTACGCTCTTCTCCATCTCGTCTGATAGCCGGCCTCTTCTCCACTCGATTTGACTTCTTGTAGTAGGGGCGCATCTTCTGTAAGTGCTGGTACACTTCGTCAATGGTCATCTTATCGCCTGTGGTCATCATTTCTCCCGGTGGCATTATCAATTTGGGGAACGATACCATTTCGATAACACTTTACACCGGTGAATACGGGGTCACTACCTTTGCACCTTAACACAGGATAAGTAGCGGGCACGGCCAAACCGACGATAATAGATGTCGCGAAACAAACCCATAGCGGAGGTGAGACCGTGCCCAAGCCGATTATATGTCTATCTGAGCAGTTGCGCCAGTTTGCGGACTACTTCCGTCCCTGCTTCAGCCGACGCCAATGGCGGTACTTCGTGATCGTACTCCTTGGCCTCATCGAATGCGAGGAACGCAAGACCCTCACTGGCTTACTGCGCGTGATCGGCGAATCGGTGAGCCTTTCGGGATTGTCCCGGTTTCTGAACAAGGTAACCGTTTAGTTTTATGAGCACGACTGCGAAAGCAGTCCATGTGCGGTGGAGAAGAAGTGGTGACCTTGCTGCTCCCAAGTACGAATCAAGGACACCAGACGCGCAAAGTCCAAGGCGCCTTTCTTCGAGTGACTCCCGAAGGACGTCTTGCGCGTGATGACCGCCGGGCGCAACGCCCGCTCGGCAGCGTTGTTGGTGGCCTCGACAGCAGGATCG
>PWVB01000376.1 GCA_003562365.1 Anaerolineae bacterium | reverse complement strand
TGCACTTACCACCATAGTCTCCGGGTAGAGCTGCAGCTGCCGGGCCACCGGCGCCGTTGGTTGCGGCGCACGCCCGCGATTGCGGCAGGGATCACGGACCACAAGTGGTCGCTGGAGGAACTATTATGGTACCGAGTCCCACATCCGCCCCAGCTTCCGAAACGACGGGGACGGCCCTCCAAGCTGAGTGGCTTACCTGACCACGGTTAAATGTGGTGCTACCGCTCAACGTAGAACCGCCCTCTTCCTGGCCTGTTGGGATCCGAACGCGACCTACCGCTCCCTTTGCGGCTGATCTGTTGATCCAAAGGGTCCGATCAGTCTGACAGCAGGGGCCTTGACGGCCATGACCTACGCCCACACTGAATCGCGGGCTGAGCTTTGGCCGGTCGAACGGGAACCTCTTCAGTGCCCCAGATCCGTTCGCCACTCGGCTTCTTGAGGACGCGGTCGGGGCATTCTGCGTTATCTCGCCACCACAATCCGGGTGCCGTCTCGACCGACCACGATCTTCCCGGAGTAATGCGCTGCGATCGGTCGCTTGAAGAGCCCATTAACCAGCAGCGTCTGATCCACTGGTGGGGCCAGATGGGTCAGCGCCAGGCACTTGACCTGTGCCAGTGCCGCCAACGTCCCTAGAGCCTCGGCGCTGATGTGGTAGTCACGGATGTCGCGCATAATTTGCGCCGTGGCGTCGTTCCTACCGGCTTCATTGGCGGCCTGGATCTGTCTAACTGCATCCATCGCCATCACATCGGCGATAAGCAGATCTGCACCCCGGCTCTGTTCAAGCAGCCCAGCGGTGGGCAGCGTATCCCCGGAGAGGATTATCACCTTCCCGGCGTGCTCGATGCGATAGCCTACATTCGGCTCAACCGGGGGATGCTGCGCTGCAAAGGCACTGACCGTCACGCCATCTGCTGCATAGACCTGAGTTGCCTCGCCGTCTTTGTCGTAATCGAACGCCACCGCCTGTGCCGCGGACCATTCCGGCGGCATGACCGCCGGGCCGTGGTGCGCGGTGCGGTAACTGTACTCCCGCTCATATGCTGCACGAAACCCGTTCACGATCTGTTCAACGCCTTCTGGGCCATAGATGGGCAGCCGATGGCGGCGCCCCAGGATCCAACTGCGATCGATGATCTCGCCCAGATCGGCGAAGTGGTCAGCGTGGTAGTGGGTCAGAAACACGGCCCTGAGCTGCCCCAGCGGTAGATCCAATGCCTCGATGCGCCGGGCTGCACCGTCGCCGGCATCGAAGAGCAGAAACTGGCCGTTGGCAAAGAGCGCTGTGCAGCTCTGCGCACGCTGGGAAGGCATTGGTCCACCAGTGCCGACCAGAACCGCCGTGGTCGTGCCGGTGCGCAACAATGTCTTCGCAGTGGTTGCCCGGACGGCCTGGCGGCGCCGGATCATCCTCGCTGTGAGGATTCTCCACAGCGCCTTCACCCTGTTTTACCCTCAACTCGCGCCTTGAGTGCCTGGCACATCGCTTGGTAGAGTGGCGGCAGGCGGCGGTCGAGCTGGCTCCCGATGACCCCGACTAACTGCCCCTCAAAGGACTCTTCCACCACGAATCGTGTACGTTGATCTGTGAGTTTCTCCAGTCTGACGGCAAACTGCGGCGTGATGGCGGACCCAGGTCCGTGATCTAGCCAGGCCAGCTCATATGGCGGATGGTAGCGGACCACGGTAGCTTCTACTGGGACGGGCAAGGCGGCGACCCGCACCCGGAGTCGTTCTGCGAGTCCCAGCTTGCCCTCGATGGCGAGCAGTAAGGGATTCCAGTCGGCGAGCTGCGCTAGGTCCGTGAACGTCCGCCAGACTCTCTCCACCGGGGCCTCGATCACCACCTCACTGGCGTAAAGCCGTTTTGTGGGCTTCTTGTAGGGTACGCAGGGTGTAAAGGCTTTCTCAGTGGGCCAGTCGATCTCGTGCGGACGCGTGTGGTGTTCCTCCATCGCTGCCATCAGACGCCGATGCAGCCGCGTACGGTCTGCGCCGATGTCCGCGGACCAGTTCTCGTTGTGTGCGAGGTTTGTGACCTCGAGTGGATCTCGCTGCAGATCGTACAGCTCGTACTCCGGGGCTGCTCCGCTCACCGGATCGTAGTAGACGGCGTACTTCCAGTGCTTTTCAATGATGGCTCGGATGTGGTTCGCGCCTTTGACCGGCCATGTATCTTCATCGGACGTGAAGTGGATGGCGTCCTGCACCGACGCTGTTGGGTCAGCCAAGATAGGGGTTAGGTCCCGCCCCTGAAATCCATATCGCTCTGGCTCGAAGACGCCGACAAGAGTGGCCAGGGTCGGGAGGATATCGACCAGTCCGGCCAAGGCTTCTGTCGTCTGTGCCTCCGGAAAGAGGCGCGGGTTAGAGACAATCAGCGGGACGTTGATCGTCTCGCGGTAGACGTTATAGAACTTCTCCCGCATTCCACCATGTGACATCGCCAGTTCGCCGTGATCACTGGTTCGCACGATCACCGTCTCCTCGGTGAGCCCGTTAGCATCGAGGGCATCCAAGACCTTCAGGATCTGTCGATCGACCTCCCGACAGAGATAGGCATAGAAGCGAGCACAGGTGCGTTGGCGGTGGCGGGTCCGACACGGGCCAAGACCCACATCGAGAAGCCCGCGAATGGATCGGTGGACTGTAGGTTTGGTGGCAATGCTCTCGTCGACGGTCGGCGGGACATCGATTGGCAGGTACTGGAATGCTGCCCGCTCATATCCGCCGCGGGCATAGCGGGGCCTGGACGCCAGGCCCTGAACGCCGCGGCCTGGATAGGCCTGCACATCGTGAGGAGCGACCAGCGAGACGATGAGACAGAAGGGGCGATCCCCATCATAGTGGTTGAGGAAACCGACGGCACTCTGATCATATGCTTCATCCCGGCGCACAGGGCGCCCCAGGGCAGTGCCGCTGCCATCCACAAAGCGGCCATCATTGTTGATGCTTCCTCCGCCATAGTCGTGCACGGCCTTGGGATCGCCTAGGTCGGGCGGATTCCATTCGTGGAATCCATAGCTGTCAGCCATATGTACGATATCAGCCTCGGACCAGGTGTGACGCTTCTGCCATCGATTGTACCGTACAGGCCGTGACAGGTGAAACTTGCCCTTGTATACTACATAATAGCCCGCTTCTTCCAGGACCTGTGCCAGGTTGGGCAGATGGCTGGGAAGCACCGTTAAGCGGTTCTGTGCTAGGCTCTTGGGATTGTCGCTCTGCAGGAGCGTCTTGACGCCGTGGCGTGCCGGATAGAGTCCGGTGAGAAGCGTCGCGCGGCTGGGGGAACACGTGGCGCTATTGCAGTAGGCATTCCTGAAGCTTAGGCCGTGCGCCATCAAGCGCGAGCGGGCCGGCAGGTTCGCCTCAGCCCAGCCGGCGGGCCAGTGCATCACCTCGCGTTCTTGATCGGTGATGAGCAACAGGATATTGGGTTGCTTGGATCTTCGCGCATCAAAGGCCATCTTCCACCTCTGATCGGATTGACGCTTGCAGCAGTGCCATCATCCTCTGTGCGGTCTCGGCGCCGGCATTCTGGTTCTGTCCGGTAACGATAAGACCATCAACCACGGTGAGGTTGGCAAACATATCCCTGAAGGCGGACTTGCTCTCAAAGATTGCCCCGGCCTTACGTAATTCCGTCTCCGGGTGCTGCGGCGTGATCGTGATGCCGAGCTCCTGGACCTGCTTGTCGGTGACCCCTGTAACGTGCCGGTCCTTGACCAGCGGCTTGCCGCTCGGTTCGGTCGCCCTTAAGAGCCCCAAAGACCCGTGGCAGACCGATCCGATGACTGCACCGGCGGCGTATGCAGCGCTGATCCCGCGACCCAGGACCTCTGACGTGCCTAGGTCATAAGCGGCGCCCCAGCCGCCCGCGATATAGACCAGATCATAATCTGTGAAGTCGACCTCGTCGATCGGGAGCGACTCCTGTACTTTCTCGCGGAGGTCCCTGTCGGCAAGATAGCGCCGATCGGCGGGCGTAGCCAGCGGCCACCGCAATGACACGGGCTCGAAGGGGATCTCTCCGCCCTTAATGCTGGCGACATCCACCGCCATATTGGCATCCAGGAACTCGTAGTAGGGTATCGTCATCTCCGATGCATAGACGCCTGTAGCCTTTTCCGTGTCACCCAGCGTGTCGTGGCTGGTGGTGATAACCAGTCCCCGCTTGCCTAACAGGTTGAACCTGCGCCCTTTGTAATGAGGGTGAAGCCCTAAGTGATTCAGCAATTTGGGTAACCCAACGTAGGTCAGGGCGCTCAGGCCCGCTAACCCACCAACGATTTTCAAGCCCTTCATCAGTCACCTCCGTCCTGTTCGGATCTTGTCAGATAAGTGATTGCCGCTTCAATCGTCTCCGTCTCCAACTGCGCTCTGTCGGTCTGGCTGATTGGGGCTACATTGTGATAGAGTATCAATGTGCCGTTGACGATGCTGAACGCCATCACCGCCGCAAGGGTGGGCTCACGCTCGATACACTGCCCTCGCTCAACACACAACTGTATCAGCTCGGAGAAGTGCTTCAGGACCTTGGCCAGATTCTGCGAGTTGACGCGAAACGATGAGTCATCAGCCCAACGCCGCCAGGCTAGCTGATACAGCCTTGGATGGGTGTGGGACAGCTCGATGAACTGGTTGAGCGATTCACGCACCTGCGTCAAGGCGTCACCGCTCTGAGCCCGCCGCAGCGATGCGTCGCAAAGCGCCTGCATCTGCTCGAACCCACGCTCCCTAAGCGCCTTGATGATGGCTGCCTGGTTGTCGAAGTAGCTGTAAAGCGACATATGCGAGACGTTGACGCGCTCCGCGATCTTGCGGATGCTCATACCCTCTGGCCCCTCCTGCTGGAGCACTGTGAGGGCCGCATCGAGAATGCGCTCACGCATCTGGGCTACCTCCTTTGCCGTCTTTTTCGGTCGTGGCATTTTCTCCCTCTTGATAATATTTACAGTGTAAATATTATACTTCCCAAAGGACAGTGTGTCAAGACGCAAACTGCCAAGGGCAGACACTTTGAAAGACCCTTTCTAACCGCCTGTCAGCCCGCTGCGCCCGTGATGCTGGGCACAATGCGTCATCAAAACGGGTAATCGGGACGTCAGCTAAAGCTTGTGAGTGCCTTTGCAGAGCTCGGATATATGCTCTTGAGCCGCTCAGAGCCTACATAACAAACAGCACGGACTCATTTTAGCGAGATCGGGCATTATGCGCGCTGAACATTGCGGCTGATGCAGCAATGATGGACAGAGAAGCACCCCTTTCAAAATGTCTGCTGCCAAGGGATGCCAAGTATGCTCTGCAATCTGGCTCTGAGGAAGTGACTTCGTGGCTGTTCACGACTGCTGAAGGCTGTCGAACGCCGCATATCGATGCTATACTTAGAGCAAGCAGGAGGGACACCGATGGTCGAGAAGCACCTACGCCATAGTGCGTCTACGCTCCGGTCAAACGCAGAGATCATCGGAGGCCTAGATTGACTGCCATGCGCAGAGACCTTGAAGAGATCCGTGACGTCACGGACGGCCTCTGGTTGTGGCGAACACACCATCCTGGCTGGCGCCCCGGCCTATCCTGGCAACCAGTGGTGACCTCGACCTGCGTCGCGTCGCGGGGCGAGGTGGCGTTGCTGGACCCGCTTGCGCCGCCTGATGACGCCTGCACTCTCTGGGACAGGTTCGACGCTCGTCCTCCGACCTATCTCGTGATTCTCAAGCCCGATCACGTCCGCGACGTTGACCTGTTTGCCCGCCGGTATGGCGTGCCGGCGTTTGGTCCTTTTCTCTTCTGGCGCGATGATGTCCCAGAGATTGACCTGATGCCCATCGATCCCGGCAGCCGGTTACCCGGTGACCTGCTCGCGCTTTATGACGGACGGGGTCGTCACGAGACGCCGCTTTGGCTGCCAGACCAGCAGGCACTGGTCTTCGCCGACGCTTTGACCGAGCGGGACGGTGTCCTGCGTGTCTGGTGGACGCCCTGGCACGCAGCTCGTGTGCTTCCCGCCCTACAGGCGCTGCTGGATTTGCCTTTCGAGACCGTGATTATCTCCCACGGCGCGCCAATCCATGACCGCGCTGCCTACAAGCGGGCCCTGGTGCTGCCGCCGTGGGCACCGGAGGACCCGGAATCGTGACGTGACCGCCATCGAGCTTCCACGTCTCGCCCCGGGAACGAAGCACGGCTGGGCGCCGCCTTTGCCGTGGCCGCACGGTTGGTGGCAGCTGTTGTCAGCTTGGACTGCGGCACGGTCATTTTAACCGTCTCGGAGCCGAAGCTCCAGATTCTCCTTCGCTTCCGTCCTTAACGTACCGTCGGACGGGTGATCACGGGAGCCTTCAGGGTGTCACAGTGACGACTCTCCCCGCTAAAGCGGGGAGCTTCTCGGGACACGCTCGGCGTTACTTCCGCCCACGTTGCGTCCCGAAGGCCCCGTCCGGGCCAGATGCAGAATATTAACCGCAGCATTTA
>PWVB01000070.1 GCA_003562365.1 Anaerolineae bacterium | reverse complement strand
CAACCTTGTGAGCTTCACGCTGTGGAACTATAATCCCGTCAACACCAATTTGCGTGGTGATCTGTGGAACGACGAGGATCTATCCATATTCTCCCGGGATCAGCAGCAAGCGAGCCGACGGGGATCAGCCCACCGGATTGACGCCGGGGGGCGCGCGCTTAAGGCGGTTGTACGCCCACACGCGCGGAAGATCGCCGGCAAGCCGCTCCATATGGGGTTCGATATGCGCCGCAGGCGCTTTCGTCTCAGATTCCGTCATGATCCGACGGTGACGGCACCCACCGAAATCTACGTTCCCGCCTATCAGTATCCGACTGGTGCGCGAGTGCTAATCTCGGACGGCACATTTGAGCTTGACTGCGAGGCGCAAACGCTGCTCTACCGCCATACGCAGACGCGGGCCTTGCACTGGGTTCGAGTCGATCCGGCAGGGTGATGCTGCGTTGGTATAAACGTGCCAGTTATGTCGATTGTCCTTTCTGGTCCGTAGAGTATACTGCACTTATTATCTAGGCAGTGTGTTGACTTTCATCTAGCACGCCGTTAGCGTTGCAGCGCCAGGTCTTATCTATCCACGGAATGGCCGTACAATTGAGGAGGGCGCGTATGCACGCACTGCTAGTCTACCCGGAGTTTCCTGATACTTTTTGGAGCTTTCGCCATGCCCTAAAGTTTGCCGGGCTCAGGGCGACGGCCCCGCCGTTGGGGTTGTTGACGATTGCCCCGTTGCTGCCCGAGACCTGGGAGCTACGGCTGATCGATATGAACGTGCAACCCCTAGAGGCTACTGACATCGCCTGGGCCGACATTGCGCTGATCAGCGCGATGACCGTGCAACAGGCATCAGTTCGCGAGGTCTTCGACCGCTGTCGTAGCGCGGATGTGCCAGTAGTTGCTGGAGGACCGCTCTTTACGACTGAGCCTCAGGACTTCACGGAGGCTGACCACTTGGTGCTGAACGAGGCCGAGCTAACTCTCCCGCCTTTCCTGGCGGATTTTGGACGGGCCTGCGCTGTGCCGGTCTACAGAACTGATGCCTATCCCGATTTGCGGATGACACCGCCGCCGATGTGGGAGCTGCTGGACTTGGATGCCTACGCCTCAATGAGCATCCAGTTCTCGCGTGGTTGTCCCTTTCACTGTGACTTCTGCAATATCACGGCGCTCTTGGGGCGTCGTCCGAGGACCAAGACGGCGGGGCAGATCCTGGCGGAGCTTGATGCGCTTTATGCGCTGGGATGGCGCCGGGAGGTCTTTTTTGTCGACGATAACTTCATCGGCAACAGGATTGTTCTCAAGCGGGAGTTGCTGCCGGCGCTGATCGAATGGCGACGCGGAAAAAGTGGCCTACCGTTTAACACCGAGGTCTCGATTGACTTGGCGGATGACTCGGAACTCATCGCACTGATGGTGGAGGCGGGGTTTGATAAGGTTTTCATCGGCATCGAAACTCCTGATGAAGCTGGCCTGAAGGAATGCCGCAAGGGTCAGAATTTGCGGCGCGACCTCCTCGCCGATGTTAGGAAGCTGCAGAGCGCAGGGCTGCGGGTCCAGGCTGGGTTTATCGTCGGCTTCGACAGCGACACGCCGTCGATCTTCGAGCGACAGATCCGGTTCATCCAGGAGAGCGGCATCGTCACGGCGATGGTCGGGCTCCTGCAGGCGCCGCCAGGTACCGAGCTTTATGCTCGACTGAAGGAGGAGGGGCGCCTGCTAGGTGAGATGATGGGCAATAATGTTGATCTGATGACCAACATCCTGCCGAAGATGGGACTGGAGAGGCTGCAAGAAGGCTATCGGTCGATCATGGGGCATATATATGCGCCCCGTTACTACTACGCCCGGGTGAAGACGTTCTTGCGGCGTTACCAGCTGCCGAAGACACGGGCGCCGCTCGAGTGGATGCACATTCGTGCCCTTCTACGTTCGATCTACGAGCTGGGGCTGAAGAGCAAGGGGAGGCGCTACTATTGGGACCTGCTGATTTGGACGCTGTTAAGGAAGCCTGCGTTGTTGCCTATGGCTGTGACATTGGCGATTTACGGGCATCACTTTGAGACCATCACGCGATCCCACATTCTATAGCCGGTAGAAAACGCCGCGTCACGGTACGTAAACAGCCTAGCTGCCGATGTTTAGCCAGTTGATAGGAGGATGAAGGTGTCAAGCGAGATTCCGGAGTCTCATGTCGACCTTTTGCAGAAGCGGGCATTTGCCTCGCTGGGTACCCTGATGGCGGATGGCGGTCCCCACGTGACGCCGGTTTGGCTGATGTATGAGGCTCCCTACGTTGTCATTAACTCCGCCAAGGGGCGGGTAAAGGACCGCAATTTGCGTCGTGACCCCCGCGTCGCGCTGGCGATCCGCGATCCTGATAATCCCTATCGTTATCTGGGTTTGCAGGGGCGGGTGGTGCAGATCAGCGAGGGAGATGGCGTCGATGTCATTCACCGCCTTTCGCACAAGTATACGGGCCAGGACTATAACATTGAGCCGGGCGCGACACGGGTGACCTACCGGATTGAGGTCGAGAACGCCTGGACGATGGGATAGCCTCTGGTGCGGCTAAAGGGCACTCGGCTATGCGAGCCGCTGTTCGGTGCCGCGAGCGTGTTTGACGCTCTAGCCCTCGCGGTTGGTCTGCGGGTCGGTCTGTCTTGCCAGTCCTAGCTTTACGAAAGCCCAAGGTGCGCCGAAGCTACCCCAGAGGCCGATGGTAGTGTAGCGGATGGCCCGCAGCAGTGGAGCTGTCGGGTGACTCCAATCGAGGGCGCCAAAGGCGGCGCTCAGGCCTACGTAGAGTGCTAGCAACACTGCCAGTCCCATCACGAGTCGCAAGCCACGGCGCCACCACGGTCCGGCGCTGTCAAAGTGAACCCAGTTTCGTTCCAGTGCGAAGCCGGCACTCATTCCGAGCAGTGTCGCTGCCGCTGTCACGGCAGTCTCCCAAGGGAGGACCACCATCATTGCTAGCGGCACGGCGCCGGCCAGGCCCAGCTGCTCAAACAGCGGTCGACGAGAAAGCCTAGTTTCTATGCTGGGGGCGAAGCAAAGATATGCACCCAGCAGCAGAACCCCGATGGCATAGCCTCCTATCAGGTCGTGAGCGAAGTGCACCGCCAGATAGAGGCGTGACAGCGGCACCAGGATGATGAGCAGTGCCGCCAACCCCACAAACAGCCGCCGCGGCCGTGTCAAGGCGCGGCGGGGCTGCGGGGGGGTCAGGCGAGCCACAACAGCGGCCAGATAACCCCAGACCGTAACGGTGTTCTGCGTATGGCCACTGGGGAAACCGTTACCGCCGGCCTCGTAAAGCTCTCTCGCGGCGTCGACGCCCATCGTAAACAGGTGTGCGACACGATCTGCCGCGTAATCAAAAGGTCGCGGCAGATCGGCGATCACCTTGACGGCCGTATTAAGATAGACGGAAAGCAGGAAGAGCAGCGTCATTCGAGCGCCTGTCGCTCGATCGAGACACCAGTAAACGATCGGCAAGAAGACCAGATAGAACATCTCGTTGCCCAGGAAAGTCAGTGCTGTGAACGGCGCTTCTAGACCGGGGAGATTGCTGCGCAGCCAGAGAATGAGCTCAATTTCAGCATCGAAAAGTGCGTTCATAGTTTACAGTTCCTTCCGCTCAGAGTGCTTTAGAGAGTGTGTCCCGGTGGGAGAACGCGGGTGATTGCTGCCATCAGTATGGTGCTGGCAAGTGCCAGGGCAATGCCAATGGCAAAGAGCTGAGAGTATCCCTGAGCCTCGATCAGATAACCGCCGAAGAGGCTCATAGTCCCGAAGCCGAGACCCATTGCCATCGTAACCGCGCCGTAGGAAAGTGCTCGCCAACCCTCATTAACCAACTCCATTTGAAAGACCTGCAGCGCTGGTAGCCAGAGAGCGGCTGAAACCTGCACGCCTAGGAGCCCAAGGCCGGCCGCGCTCCAATGCGGGGTGAGGCTGAGCAGGGCGAGACTTGTGGCTAGGAGCGCAGTAGATAAGACGATGATCCAGCCGTGATGCCAGCGTCGGGCTAGGCTGGGCATCGACAGAGTTGCCATAATCGCCGCAAGTTGTCCTATACTTGTTAGAACGCCAATGGCGGAGGTGGAAAGCGCCAGCCCTTCGTCGAGGTAGGGATAGCAGAAAGCCTGGCACGTTGTCCAACTGGTATGGCGGAGGAGAACGTAAACGATCATAGCAGCGATAGCCAAGAACGGAAACGGGCCGCGCTGTCGCTCTGCTTCGGAACCTGAAGGTGTTGGCTGCCCCCCTTGGATACCCCCCAGTGGTGCGATGGCCAGCAGACTCAGCAGACCGCCGGTCAGAAGTGCGTAGCTGTAGGGCGTCGGGCTGTCCAGGACGCTCGCCCTCAGGCCTGGATCCAGATCCAGCAGCCTGGCATAGAGCTCGGGGAGTGCCCCGCCGAGCAGAGTGCCCAAGAAGGTGCCGACACCCCGGAGCGCACTGGTGAGGGCATAAGCGCTGCTGCGATTGAAGTCATGGGTCACGGCCATCAAGGCTGGCACGATATTCACATTGTGCATTGACCAACCGATGGTCAACACGATCTGCGAGACGAACGGCCAGAGATCGCGGGCTCGACCGGACAGAAGTTCGCTGCCGGGTAGCAGGAGCATACCACCCGCCGTGATCCAGCCGCCGGCGAGCATCACCTTGCGTGTTCCAAAGCGCTGACCTAATACCCCGCTGGGTATGCCCATCACCATAAAGGTGAGGGCGCCGGAAGCTAGATAAGCTCCGACATATGCAGGACCATAGCCAAGCCGCAGCACGTAGAGACTGCGTAGCAGAGAGTGAATGCCGAAGAAACTGACGGCAGTGAGCCCGGAAACTATGATCAGTAGGCGTGCGTCGTGGCTGAAATCCTGCAGGGCGGGCAGACGGGCTGGTATGTGTGTATCCATAGCTGCAGTTCCTATGCTGGATTTTACGCTAAGCATCGCAGGTGACAAGGTGATCAGGGCAGCTGCCTTGTCCTGCTTGTGACTCAGCCGTTAATCTAGCTGTAACGAACTAGGCCTGTATTCGTCCTTGGGGCTAGTCAGATTGCGAGTATAATGAAATGGCTGGTCCGTTGCTGAGCCAGTCTGCGACACGCGAAGCATCCAGGTGTCAGATCACCATATCGCGCTTCTGTGTGTCTAGTAGAGCATAATAGCAGGCCGTGCTAGCTTGTCAGCTCTGTGCGGTTGTTACCATTTGTGGAGCCAGTTCAAATTGTGCGTGTCTCATTGATAGTTCGATGGTGATGCCAGGACACATGCTGCTCACATTTGTCCCTTTGAGTATTGGGGCGCTGTTGTCTGTTGGTCTGGCGCTGTATGCTTGGGGCCGTCGCGAGGTACCCGGGGCTAAATACTTTGCGCTCTCGATGGTCGCGGTGGCGGCTTGGTCGGCGGCGAGCGCGATGACCTACCTCAGCGCCTCTCTGGCGACCAAGATTCTTTGGACAGATCTGCAGTACATCGGTATCACCGTAGTTCCATTTGCCTGGCTGCTTTTCTCTATGGCCTATACAGGCTATGGGGAGCGCATCATTCCGCGGGTGGTGGGGCTGCTGGCGCTGCATCCTCTCCTCACCAATTTGGCGATCTGGACCAATGGCAGTCATCGGCTCTTTCGTATCGAGGCGTGGCTAGTCAATGTGGGCTCTCAGGAGACGCTCGGGAACACGATGGGCCCGCTCTTCTGGGTGCACACTGCTTACGCATATGGCTTGCTGCTAGCCGGTTTTTACCTTCTTGCTCGTTATCACCTTCAGACGGCCTCGCCCTATCGTCGCCAAGGGGCGGCGTTGCTGATAGCATTGGTGGTGCCTTGGGGGGCCAACGTGGCGACACTTTTGGGTCCGGCGACTTTGGCGTACGTTGACCTGACTCCCTTCGCCTTTGCGGTCAGCGGGGCGGTGATCGCCTGGGCACTGTGGAGGCACAGACTGCTGGATCTGGTGCCGGTAGCACGTGACGCGGCGATGAGAAGTCTGTCTAGCGGTGTCATTGTGCTAGACCCGTCAGGTCGAGTCGTTGACCTGAATCCGGCCGCCGAGGCGACTGTGGGTTTGGCGGCGAAGGCAGCCGTGGGCCAGGATTTCCGCGACGTACTGCCCGAGGCTGGCTATCTGCTTTCACGCTATCGCGATGTCAATGAGGGACGCGATGAGATTATCGTTGGTGACGGTGAGGGCATCTTCGACTTTCGTATCTCAGCCTTGCACGGTCCCGGCGGACGTCGAGCCGGACATCTGGTAACTCTGCAGGATATCACCGCCAGTAAGCAGTCGCAGTTGGCTCTTAGCCGTTACGCCGAGCGGCTGCGACTCCTTTACGAGATCGATCAGGCGATCCTGACCGCTCAGTCACCTGAACGGATCGCGGTAGCGGCTCTGGAAGCGATGCGCCATCTTTTGCCCAGCCAGCGAACATCAGTGTTAGCCTTCAATGCTGATGGTTCGTCGCGACTGTTGGCCACGCGGGCACACGGCAAGCTAGCTCGGATGGCGGCTCCGGCACCGGAGCCAGTCTGGTGCACTGCCTTGACAGCCGACGGGCTAGCAGCTGATGCAATTGTGCACATCAACGATTTAGATCGCGCACCGAATAAGCCGCCCTGGGCCGAGGCCCTTCGCGCTGATGGGGTACGGGCCTGCATCGTGGTACCCCTGCGGGTTCGAGAGCGGACGCTCGGGAGCCTGAACCTCGAGGCTGTAATGCCGGGTGTTTTCACTGTGGAACACATTGATATGGTCACTCAGGCAGCGATGTCTTTGGCTGTAGCGTTAGAGAATGCGCAACTCTATGCCGCGGCGCAGCAGGAGCTGGCGGATCGCGAGGCCGCTGAGCGTGCACTGCGCGAGAGCGAGGTAATGCTGCGCGAAAAGGCTGAGGACCTGACTTCCCGTAACCTGGAATTGGACGCCTTTGCCCACACAGTGGCTCACGACCTCAAGGTGCCGCTCTCATTGTTGGTAGGATACACGAGCTTCATCGAGGCCGGGGGGTTGAGCGAGGATCCAGAGCAGCTGAGCTGGTGTCTTGAGGCGATCAGCCAGAGCGCCCACAAGATGAACTGCATCGTTGATGAGCTACTGCTTTTGGCAAGCGTGCGCAGGGTTGGTGATGTTGAGGTTAGCCCGGTTGATATGGAATCCATCATCTCTGACGTGCTCCTGCGTTTCTCGGATTTGATTCAGCAGCGTCAAGCTACGATCATCTTGCCAGACGTGTGGCCGATCGCCGCCGGCTACGCGCCGTGGATTGAGGAGGTTTGGGCGAACTACCTTAGCAATGCACTCAAGTACGGTGGCGATCCACCGCTGATTGAGCTGGGTGCGGCTGTTGAGGAAGATAACGTCAACAACAATGGGCTCCCGCTGATCCGCTTCTGGGTGCAGGATAACGGAGACGGGCTGTCGGAGGCACAGCAGGAGCGGATCTTCACGCCATTTGAGCGATTGGATCAGGTGCGGGCCAAGGGACACGGTTTGGGACTCTCGATTGTCCAGCGGATCATAGAGAAGTTGGGCGGGAAGGCTGGCGTTGAGAGCAGTGGCGAGCCGGGGCAGGGAAGC
Source organism: Anaerolineae bacterium (assembly GCA_003562365.1). Classification (GTDB taxonomy): domain Bacteria; phylum Chloroflexota; class Anaerolineae; order B4-G1; family SLSP01; genus PWVB01. The sequence goes on along the minus strand of PWVB01000070.1, from coordinate 14,140 downwards.
ACCTTCTACTTCACATTGGACGCGGCCGATCTTCGCTAATCCCTTGCCCCCTTGGCGCCTGGGATTACAATCCAAAGGTGATGAGGCATTTAGAGTTTAGGTATCCGCGACGCCGATTGATCAGGGCACTGCTGCAGAAGGTTACCTTCGTTACTTTCTCAGTTCTCTCGGACTATCGTGTCATTGGGCGTGACAATCTCCCCAACCACGGCCCGCTGCTGGTAGTGGGTAACCACTTCAGTTTTCTGGATCCTGTGGCTGTGATCAGCGTGATGCCGTGGCCGATTGAGTTTGTGGGTGGCTTCACCGTGCCTAACGCCCCGAGTGCGGTGGCCTGGCTGCGCAAGCTTTGGGGATTCTATCCGGTCTACCGGGGAACGGGATCTCAGATTGCTTTCCGCGCTGCTCAAGGTGTGCTGGGGAACGGTGGCGTGATGGGCATCTTCCCGGAGGGTACCAGCGCGCACGCGATGCTGCGGCCGCCGCGATTGGGCGCGGCGTTGATGGCGGTTCGGTCATCGACGCTGTTGCTGCCCGTGGGGTTGGCTGGCCTGACCGGCGTCATCCCGGCGCTGCGCCAGGGGCGGCGGGCGCGGGTGACGGTGCGAATTGGGCAGCCGTTTGGTCCTTTCGTCGCGTCCGGGCGCGGGCGTCGGCGTCGGGAGCAGCTGGAGGAGATCAGCGCCGAGATTATGCGGCGCATTGCAGAGCTTCTGCCTCCTGACCAGCGAGGGTTTTATTCGGACGATCCGCAGCTTCGCGAGGCTGCTCGCGAAGCTGCGGATTTCCCTTGGGGGGCAGATCCTGAGGGATAGCTTTGTAGCTGCCATTATCCGCCCAGCATGTTCGGGGACTTCCACGGAGGTCCCCGGTTTTCTTTTTGCTTCTGTAGTTCGGGGTTTTCTGTAATAATATTAATCTCTTGGTTGACAAATTTTAATTTATTAGTTAATATTATCATAAGTTGAGTTCCCATAGCCTGATGGAGGTTGTGATGCCGGAGCAGATACGAGAAGTGGTGACACTGGCGGGAGCCGAGCGTGTGCGGGCGATAGTGAAGATGGGGACTGGGAAACTGACAGTGTCTGGTGGCGCGGAGGCGCTGCTGGAGGGCATGTTTGACTGTCCTGCGCCCGGCTGGAAGCCTGAGGTCTCCTATGCTGTGGAGGACGGTGTCGGTGAGCTGTCGGTGGTGCAGCCAAAATGTCGCGATGCGGTACCGATGGACGCTGAGCATACCTGGAATCTGTCGTTTAGCAGCCAGGTGCCTCTAACCATTGCACTGCGGCAGGGATCAGGTGATGCTACGATTGTGCTGGATGGCACGCGCTTAGCGGCGCTGAAGGTCGCGATCGCCAGTGGACGGTTGGTTGTTAACCTGGCTGAGGCTATGGATCTTGATCGGATTTCAGTGAAGATGGGGAGTGGCCGGATGACACTGGCATTGGATGGCGATTTGCCCATTTTGGCAGACGTTGACATTAGTCATGCCAGTGGCGTCTCGGCGCTGATGCTTGGAGGTGTTGCACCCGCTCTTGAAAACCTCCAGATCAGCAGCGCCAGTGGGCGGGTCGATTTGCGGATCACCGGGGTATGTGCTGCATTGGAGACCCTAGCTGTTCGTACCGCAAGTGGCATTGTGGACATCGACTTGGCTGGACGCCTGCCTGAGAGCCTGAACTCGACGATCGGTTGCGTCTCTGGTCAGGCTACAGTGCGCTTCCCATCAGACCTGGGTGTGTCTGTCCTGTATTCATCTCTTACCGGCAGCGTCCAAGCGCCAGGGTTTTTCTGGGATTGTGGTCGCTACATCAACGCTGCGGCTCATGATGCCGGAGCCAATGTGCTTCTCTCTATGTCTACCGTCAGCGGAGAGCTGGTCCTGGAACCTCGCACACTCTAATCGTCTGCTGCGTAGGTGGTGAGATAGTTAGTGATGCTGTCGCAGTCCAGGATGTTTGGTGCAATGGATGTCATGCGAGCTTTTGCGTATTCAGCTGCTTTGGCCCGCCTGCGCCAGGTGCGTTAGCGGTCGGTTCAGCTGTAAGGCTATGCTGAGGAAGGTACCGCGTTACATAGATGGGCTGTTTAGCCGGACCTGTGAAGCTCGCTGTGCTACAGACCGTGTCTAGCTGCTTCAGGTCTGATTAGGGTCAGGCCTGGGCTGTTCTTGTTCCGGCATCGGTTCTGGCTTGACCCTACCGATTCCATTCATCGTTCTCGCCTGTTCGATTATCATCGGCATAAGCTGATTTCGTCTCGTCTAGGGCATTGGGGCGACCGTATTCTGGACTAGACGTCCTCATAAGGGAAGATGCCTCGACTGCCGGGCCGCTGTTGACGGCTGCAGAAGAGACCATCCCCGGTGGCTGGCATTATGGGCCGGTTGGGCTATAATCCCGACTGATGTTGGTTTGACTGGCAGCCGTAAAGGGGGGGGCGGAGCGCCCCTCGCTCGTACAGCATTGGGCTTGCTTTTTGGAAAGGAACCGCGTTTGTCGGCTATAGCTTGGCGCTGGGCTTTCTGTCTGGTGTTAGTTTTCAGCGTGCTGACTGGCTGTCGCCGGGAGTTCGCCATTCCTGATGTGGCGGAGGAGCCGTCCTTCGGGCAGCCACGTCCGCGTCCGGAATCTGCCTCGGCTGAACCTTCTGGACGGGCGGCTGAACCGATCGTAGCAGTCACCCCATCTCCGACGCCTACTCGGGTGCCGCCTGAGATGACCGCGACGACCTACACCGTCCGTCCTGGCGATACGCTGCTTCGCATTGCAGCGCTCTACGGGACGACGGTTGAGTCGTTAGTGCGCCTAAACCAACTGAACAGCCCGGACCAGATCGCTGCCGGACAGGTGCTGCGCGTATCACGGGAGGCTGATAAGATTGGGCCCGGCGATCTGCTCATCCCTGACAGTGAGCTTGTGTACGGGCCGAGTTATGCGGACTTTGACACTAGGGCGGAGGTTGAACGTCACGCGGGTCTGCTGGCGGACTACAGTGAGACGGTCGACGGGCAAGTGCTGAGTGGCTCGGCGATTGTGACACTGGTTGCACAGCAGTACAGCGTTGGGCCACGGGTGCTTCTGACGCTGCTGGAGCAGCGGGGTGAATGGCTTTCAAACGCTAATCCCTCACCAACCCAGCGCCAATTCCCACTCGGTTATACTCAAGACACGTTTCGTGCGGGCCTGTATCGGCAGCTCTCTGTGACTGCCAATGCGCTGAACGGAGGGTTCTACGGCTGGTGGGAGGATACCCTCTGGCTCATACAGACACGCGATGGTGCCTTCATCCAGTTCTCGCCTGATCTGAATGCCGGTACTGCAGGGATCCAGAAGGTGCTCGCCGAGACGGCAAGTGACTACGAGGCCTGGATGGCAGATCTCACCCGGTTCAGCCAGCTCTATAGCGCTTTATTTGGTGATCCCTTTGATTACGCGATCGAGCCACTGATCCCGCCACAGACGACAGCGCCGACTATGGTGCTACCCTGGGCGGAGGACGAGACATGGTATTATACAGGCGGGCCGCATCCCGGGTTGGGCACGCAAGGTGCCTTTGCGGCGGTGGACTTCGTCACGGGCGAGCGGCATCTCGGCTGCGCGGTGAGTCAGGGCTGGGTGACCGCTGTTGCTCCGGGCCTCGTCGTCGTGAGCGACCACGGTATGGTGTTGCAGGACCTGGACGGTGATGGTTTCCTGGGAACCGGCTGGGTTGTACTCTATCTGCACATCGCTACCCAGGATCGAGTTTCCTCAGGCGTACAGCTCCAAGCAGGAGATCGAATTGGCCACCCGTCTTGCGAGGGTGGGTACTCCAGCGCCTCTCATCTGCATTTGGCCCGACGGCTAAACGGTGTGTGGATCGCAACCGATGATCCGACGTGGCCTATGTCCCTTTCCGGTTGGGTTCCAGTCTCCACAGACGAACCCTACCGGGGCACCTTGCAGCGTGGTGACGAAGTTCGGACGGCGTGTGAGTGCTGGGAATCGCGAAACGCCGTTACCCATTGAGAGCTAGGGTGGAAGAGCAGCTCTTGGCCTTCTGGTGACCGTACGGGTCCGGTGCGGATCAGAGTGGAACCTGAGAGAGCGCGATGCGGATATCCACAGCCCACACGCCGCCGCTGCCCTCATTGACAATGAGCGGATTGATGTCGAGCTCGGAGATACACGGGAAGTCCGCTGCCAGCTGACCGACACGGCGTAGTGTTGAGACGATGCTGTCAATATCGCCTCGTGGCCGGCCACGAACTCCTGCTAGGATCTTACCGGCGGCAGTCTCCGCGATCATATTCTGCGCATCCTCAGCGCAGAGTGGAGCCAGCCTGAAAGCCACATCCTTGAACGCTTCGACGAAGAGGCCCCCCATCCCAAACATCAGCACAGGCCCAAACTGGGGGTCACGTTGCATACCCAGTATCACCTCTTGTCCCGAGGCCACCATCTGCTGAAGCATGACTTGATGCTCGGTATTCCCGCCAACCATCGCTTCGAAGCTGTCTTCGATGGCTTCAGTGTCCTGCAAATTGAGTGCTATGCCGTCGACGTCAGCTTTGTGGACGATGCCGGGCGCAATCAGCTTCATCGCCACCGGATAGTGCAAACGACTGGCAAGCTGCTCGGCTTCAGCCAGAGTGGTTGCGATACCGGACTTCGGAATGCGTACGCCGTAGGCTGCGGCAATGCGCGCCGACATCTCGGCATTGATGAAACCCCGCCCCGTCTGAGCCCAAGCTGACTGTAGCAGTCTCTTGGCTTTTGCGGGGTCGATGCCGGGTAGGGGAGTTGGCTGAAACTCGGGTCGGTCCCGTAGCATGGCGTATTCCTTCAGTCCGCCGAGGGCTCGGGCGGCGCGATTGGGGTCGCGATAGTAAGGAACACCTCCACCATTGAGGATCTGCACCGCCTCAGAGATGCTTTCACCCCCGACTAGGCAGCAGACCGTCGGCTTGTCGGCGCTCCGGCTAGCGGCAACGATGTTGTGGGCCACGGCATCGACAGGGGTGATGGCTTGAGGTACGAAGATGGCCATTAGCATATCGACATGTGAGTCTGCCAACAGAATCTCACCGGCAGCTTGGTACATCTCGGCTTCTGGTCCGCCGAGCATGTCTACAGGATTGGCGAGCTGTGCTCCTTTCGGCGTTACGGTCGCCAAACGCTTGTGTGTCTCGCGGCTCAGATCGGCCAGTTGCAGGCCGTGACGGTCCAATTCATCAGCTGCAAGGGCTGCTGGTCCACCAGCGTTGGTTAGAATAGCGACTCGGTTGCCAGCGGGCAAGGGTTGGCTAGCGAGGGCGATTGCTAGGTCATTCTGCTCCTGTAGAGAGTTGACCACCAGAACGCCGGCGCGGTGGCAGGCAGCGCGATAGCCCTCTTCGCTGCCGGCTAAGGCGCCAGTATGGGAGGCTACGGCACGGGTGCCTGCCGAGGTCAAACCGGCCTTAAGCATCACGATGGGCTTGCTGCGAAAGATGTGGGAAGCGACCTCAACGAACCGCTGCCCGTCGGGTAGTCCCTCGGCATAGACACTGATCACCTGGGTATGAGTGTCATCCTGCAGCATCTGAATGCCGTCGGCGATGTCCACATCCACTTGATTGCCGAGGCTCGCTATTCGACTGAAGCCGATGTTCATCTCACGGGCCCAGTCAACGGTGCCACCGCAGATAGCGCCTGAGTGGGAGACAAAGCCGATATTGCCCGGCGAGGGCATTGCGGCGATGAAGGTGGTGTCCAGTGGTGTGTGGGTATCCAAAACACCGACACAATTGGGGCCAATCAAGCGGATGCCATAGTGTGCCGCTGTTTGCTTCAGCCTCTGTTCCAGGGCAGCACCCTCAGCGCCGGCCTCGCGAAACCCTCCAGTGATGACAATTACGGCTTGCAGACCGCGTTCCCCGCAAGCTTCTATAGCCTCGGGCACCAGCGGGGCGGGGATCATCACTACTGCCAAGTCCAACGGATCGGGTACATCGAGGATCGTTGGATAGACCCTAAGTCCCAGGATTTGCCCTCCCTTTGGGTTGACAGGATAGATTGGTCCTCGATAGCCGTGGTTCTTAAGATTCCGTACCACACCGTGGCTCAGCTTGGCTGGGTTGGCACTGGCGCCGATGACGGCGACGCCAGCAGGGTCGAAGAATGTGTTCAGTTGGTCGGGCATCATCATCGCCTCCGCAGTTTGGGTCGTCTGTCAGCCTCGGGCTGAGTCTACAAGACTCATCTTAACGGGGTTGGATAGTTTTGTCCAATTCCGGTAACCAGCCGACTGTATTGGAGACAACTGCCTGCGCCGCGAGACTAAAGCCCAGGCAATGGTACCTGTTAACAGGCGTGCCAAACCCGAAACCGGCGGTCCTCTCGGGCGATGCTCACGATGCGGAAGTGTTCCGCCAGCCAGGGACGATAGTCGAGGAACGCGTTGGCCACGAGATAGAGTTCACCTCCGGTCTGCAGCACGCGTGCTGCTTCACGGATAAAGAGCTGGGCAACCTCTAAATGCACATCGTGACCACGATGGAATGGCGGATTAGCGATTACGAACTCCATGGTCCCTGCTGACACCGCATTAGCCCCGACACAGAGTTTCACCGATGACTCAGGGAAGCCATTAGCGTTCCACGTTCTGCGAGCTGAGGTGACAGCACGGGCAGAGACATCGGTGCCAATGACACGGGCGCCGCGGCGCAGCGCTGCTAGGCCCACCAGGCCAGTGCCACATCCCATGTCCAGCCCTCGCGATCCGGGCTCTACGCGCATTCCCGCAATCAGGGCTGCTGCACCGGAGTCCAGTCGGTTGTGGGCAAAGACGCCCCGGCAGCTGATCAGCCTGGTCACTTGTCCGTCAACCTCGATCTTGCGGGACGAAAAGGTGATAGCCGGCAAGGGGATGCTCGACGCGGGCCGATAGGCCACCGCAGCGTGATAGCCACCCTTACGCGCTACCACACCGGCGGCGCCGAAGAGCTGTGTGGCGTTGGCGATGGCGCCCTTGACTCCCTCCTTGGTTGCCCCCACAAAGATGAGCCTGCCGCTGGGTGCTAGCATCGCCCCCGCGAGCTGAAGGAGATGAGCCTGCAGTGCCCGACCGCGTGGCAGATGCAGGAGCGCCAGCTCCGCCCAGCCGGGGCTTAGAACTGCTGGATCCCACTGAACATAGCGTGTTGGAACCGTACAGTGGTTCAGTTGGAAGGTGGCCTCGATGGCTAAGTCCTCGGCGATGCTGTCTTGCCACGTCGTCACCGCTGCGCCAGCGCGGTGGGCCCATAGTGCTGTTGCTGCGGCGCCAGGGCCGACGACAAAGACATTTCCAGCGTCGATCGTCCGCACGGCCTGAAAGAGTGCCGTGTGTAGGGGCCCAAACCCTCGGGTACCCGGCAGTTGAGCAATTGCTGCCGGACCGTCCGGCAGCACCTGCTGCCGATATCTAAGGCATCGAGCGCTGCGTGATGGTGTCTGCATGCAGTCCTTTCTTGCGCCGCCACGCTCTCGCCTCGATCCGTCCGGGGGTGGGTGGATCCACTTGTCGTGACGCGGGTGTTTTTCTCGCGAGTATCTGCTATATTTATAGTTGAAAAGCGTGGGGCTGCAAGTCACGGAATTGGCATTGAGCGGTCAGGCGCCGTGTGCTATAATTCCTGGACAGCTTGGCGGGCATTGTGTCAAAGCAGCTGACAAATACAGTAGGGGAGGCTCTCTATGGTGAATGTGCAGGAATTCGGCCGCAGGTTGATCTCGAATATAGAGCAGGTCATCGTTGGCAAACCCTCAGCGGTTCAGCTCGCTGTTGTAGGACTGTTGAGCCGGGGGCATCTGTTGATTGAGGATGTTCCAGGCGTGGGAAAGACGATGCTGGCCCGCAGCCTGTCGAGGTCACTGGGATGTGCCTTCGGGCGCATTCAGTTCACACCCGATATGTTGCCGAGCGACATCACCGGCGTCTCGGTGTTCAATCAAGCGACACGCGAGTTTGAGTTTCAGCCTGGCCCTATCATGTCGCAGATCGTGTTGGTTGATGAGATCAACCGCGCTACGCCGAAGACGCAGTCGGCCCTGCTGGAAGCGATGGAGGAGCGCCAGGTGACAGTGGACGGTAAGACACACTTGCTGCCCGATCCCTTTATGGTACTGGCGACACAGAATCCCATCGAATATGAAGGGACCTACTCGTTGCCTGAGGCTCAGCTTGACCGCTTTCTGATGCGAATCGATCTGGGCTATCCGGAGCTTCGCGACGAGATTGAGGTCTTGGATCGTCAGCAATATCGGCATCCCATCCTCGATTTGGAGCCGGTGGTCTCCTCCGAGGATCTTCTGGCGGCGCAGACCAAGATCAGAGACGTCTTCATCTCACCGGCCGTCAAGGAGTATATTGTAAAGCTGGTACAGAAGACGCGTCAGCACAGCGATGTCTATCTGGGTGCTAGTCCTCGGGGCAGTCTGACCCTGTATCGGACCGCGCAAGCGCGGGCCGCGATGGCCGACCGTGACTATGCGTTGCCCGACGACGTCAAGTTCCTTGCACCGTATGTGCTGTCGCATCGCTTGATCATCAGCCCCAGCGCACGACTCCGTAACGTTGAGGCCAGCGAGGTGGTGCGCGCTATACTTGACGAGCAACCAATGCCAGAACCGGAGCGCGAGCGCGAACCAGGGCGAGGTAGGGGGCTTGTGCGCGCGTCGGCCTAGGGCTCTGAAACGTGATTTGCTCTATCTATAATGTGGGCAGCAGGCTTGGCCTGTGAGACTTGAGGTGACGCGTGACCGAACAGCGTGCTGACAAGCGTGACGAAGAGCTTGAGCAAGAGTTGAAGCTGCGAGTGAATGCTTGGTTGGTCCCTATCCTGATTGGGGTGGTGATCGCAACGCAGCTATTGGCTCCCTATCGCGGCTGGCGAATACTGATTGTGGGCCTCGGGGGAGCCTTTCTGCTGAGTTGGCTCTGGTCCCGCTCGTTGGTTCACAACCTGGACCTGACTCGCCAGATGCGGTTCGGATGGGCGCAGGTAGGAGATCGGCTAGTTGAGCGGTTTACGATTCGCAATGGTGGATGGGCGCCGGCGGTCTGGGCTGAGGTTCTGGACGGATCCACGATGCCCGACTACGAGGTGAGTCGTGGAACAGGTGTGTCGAGCTATGATGTCTTACGCTGGCACACAGAGGCCGTCTGTCTGCGGCGCGGGCTATTTAACCTAGGGCCTACGCAGCTGCGGACCGGCGATCCGTTCGGCATCTTCTCTGTGGCGATCCGTTTTCCCGCTACAATGCCTCTACTGGTTTTACCCCCTATTGTGCCGCTGCCGAACATCGAGGTGGCGCCTGGTGGTCGTTCCGGAGAGGCACGTCCGCGGGCCAATCTGATGGATCGGACTGTTAGTGCAGCCTCAGTCCGGGAGTATGCGGCCGGTGATAGCCTGCATTGGGTTCACTGGCGTACGACAGCGCGTCAAGGCGACCTCTTTGTGCGGCTGTTCGAGAGTACCCCCGCCGGCGATTGGTGGATTTTGCTGGATATGGATGATGGCGTGCAGGTAGGACAAGGGGGGGATGCAACCGACGAGCATGGCGTCATTCTAGCCGCTTCGCTGGCCGATCGCGGCATTCGTCTGCGGAGAGCCGTGGGGATGGTGGCCCAAGGTGACGAACTTGTATGGATGCGGCCGCAGGAGGGAGAAGGGCAGCGCTGGGAGATCCTGCGCTCTCTGGCACTGATGTCGCGGGGAGAGCGTCCTCTGGCAGAGATGCTGACTCGAGTCGGCCCCAGCATCGGTAAAAATGCGAGCCTTGTGATAATCACTCCCTCAGCTGACCGGGCGTGGGTTGAAACGCTGGTGCCGCTAATTCGTCAAGGCGCTGTACCGACGGTACTCCTGCTCGACCCGCCTTCCTTTGGTGGGCCCGGAACGATGGCCGCTGTTCGCAGCGCCTTGGAGAGCTTGGGCATCGTTCACTACCAGATCAGCAAGGATATGCTGAATAATAAGGAGTCACGGCCCGGTCGCGGCGGCCAGTGGGAATGGCGGGTGACGGGAACCGGAACGGCTGTCCCGGTGTCACGTAGTTCGGAGGTTTCCTGGAGGACCCTACAATGAGATACGCGACGGAGCGCCGTAAGGGAGTGGTTTCACGGTTCATTGGAGCTCTTGGACCACGGGCTCTGTTCCTCTGGGGTCTGCTTGTGTTGATGACTTATTCCATGATGTCGAGCTTAAGCAACGTTGTGCCAAATCTTGATATCTCCTTCACGTTTACGGTAGCTGCAGCGGGCCTTACGCTAGGCTGGCTTTTGGCCCAGCTTCCGATGAAAGCCGGCCTGGCTGCGATGCTGAGCTTGGTGTTGGGTGTCGAGTTCCTCCTAATCCATGTTGGCAATCTGGGGAGCAGGTTGGTTCAGATCGCGGCTACGGTCGTTAGCGCTGTGGAGCAGACGGCGGTCTGGTATTGGACCGAACAGCCTCCCAACTGGGAGGCTGTGTCTGCGCTATATCTTCAGCTGTGGCGAGACATAGCTGTTCTGCTTGAGCGTACCTTTGATTGGCTATGGCGTCTGTATGTCGGGCGAGGTGGCTTCGACGTGATTGGGGCGGCCTTAGTGTGGGGCTTTGGCATCTGGGTTTGTTACGTTTGGGCAGGATGGGTGGCACGTCGTCATCACCGTCCGTTGCTCGCGCTATTGCCAGCGAGCTTGGTGTTGAGCTTTGTCCTGTCCTACACGGGGTCCAATCCTTATGTCTTCTTACCCATCATCGGAATCACCTTGCTGCTTATGTCATTGATTCAGCAAAACGCGCGCGAGATTCGCTGGAATAGGCTGGGCATAGATTTCTCTCGGGGGATTTGGACCGATTTGGCGATGGTCGCGACTGGCCTCTCCATCGCACTGGTTCTGGCAGCTGCGATTGCGCCTTCGATCTCGGCTCAGCGCATTGCTGATTGGGTTCGTGATGTTACAGATCGTGGAAGGGATGGACGAACCGAGGCGGTTGCTGAGGGATTGGGCCTTACTCAGCAGCCCGCCCCGCGTCCTTCCCAACCTACCGATCCCTACCGTTCCACAAGCCTGCCTCAGCGACACCTGCTAGGCTCCGGTCCGGAGCTGTCTCGGGTGGTGGTGATGGTTATCGAGACTGGCGAGCTGCCTTCGTTGCCACCCGATGAGTTCCTAACCCAGAGTGCGCCGCGCCACTACTGGCGCAGCCTCACCTATGACCGTTATCTAGGGCGGGGTTGGGCTACCAGTGCCACGGAGACCTATGACTATGACGCCGGCGAGCCCATCGTGGACCTTGATGCCCCGCACTTGCGGCAGCTTCGCCAGTCGGTGCGGCTGGTGGGGCAGCAGGGGGGGCGGGTGCACGTTCGGGGTACACTGGTCTCAGTGGATCAGGACTTTCAGGCGGCTTGGCGCTCCAACGATGAGTTGTTTGCCGCGACCGTAGAGGAGCAACAATACACTGCGGATTCGGTTTATCCGATAGTCACCGAAGAGGAGTTGCGCGCTGCGTCTCGTGACTATCCAGATTGGCTCCTGGGTCGCTACTTGCAGTTGCCAGGTACTGTGCCAGATCGCGTTAAGGCTCTTTCCCGAGATCTGACAGCGGTTGAGCCCACGCCTTACGATCGTGCGGTTGCCATCGAGCAGTATCTTCGCGAGTTTCCTTACAACCTTGATGTGCCGGCCCCGGGGGCCCAGGACGACATTGCCGACTACTTTCTGTTCGAGCTCCAGGAAGGCTATTGTGACTACTACGCTACGGCGATGGTGGTGCTGGCCCGTGCCGCGGGTCTACCGGCGCGAATGGTTATCGGCTATGCCAGCGGTGACTATGATCCCGTCGAGGCCCGCTATGTGGTGACCGAGGCCAACGCTCACGCCTGGCCGGAGGTCTATTTCCCCGGCTATGGCTGGATCGAGTTTGAGCCAACAGGCGGACTGGCGCCCATCCGCCGTCCGACAGCTGAGAACGGTCCGATGTGGCCTGATGCGGCATCCCCGGGTCCGCTCGTCCAGCCTCGTGAGGCGCCATCCCTGCAGGTTCAGGTGGCAATGTGGGGCTTAGTTGGCCTTGTCGGACTTCTGCTTATGGTTGGTGTCCTGACCGCGCTGGACGGAGTGCGGATGCTGCTGTTGACACCTGAGGAATTGCTTAAGCGGTTCTATCGCCGTCTGCAGGCCAAGGCGGATCGCCTAGGCATCTCCCGTCATCCCGGCGATACGCCGCGAGAACTTGCGCTGGCGTATGCCGACCAGCTTTCGGTAATCGCGGCAGCGCACGGATCTGTCGGCACTAAGCTCGTAAAGCCGGCGATAGAGGACGTTCAAACGCTGTTGGGACTCTACCAGCGAGTTTGGTACAGTCCCCGCTCCGAGCTCTCATCCCAAGAGCGTCGCCGGGCGATCTTGACCTGGCTGCTACTGCGTTGGCGTGTGTGGCTGGCCCGTCTTTGGCGACGTTCGGCGAACCAGGGGCGTGAGCCGAGGCCGGAGTTTCAGCCCGCGGGGGGAGATTGACACGTGGAGCGGCCGGACATCGATCAACAGATTACCTTTCTCACCACTCACGATCTGGCGGCAACGGCGCGATTCTACGAGACCGTGCTGGGGTTTCCTCTGATTGTTGACCAGGGCACGTGTCGCATCTACCGTGTCGCGGGCAGTGCCTATGTCGGCTTCTGTCAGCGGCCTGCTGCGCCGGTTGCTGCGGGTGATCTGATCCTCACCCTGGTGACTGACGATGTTGACGGTTGGTATGCCTACTTGCGTGCGCTTGATGTTGCCTTCGAGGCACCACCGGAGATCAACCAAACCTACGACATCTACCAATGCTTTGCCCGCGATCCCAACGGTTATCTGATTGAAATTCAGCGTTTTCTTGACCATGAATGGCTCGGGGCAGATGGCTCAACACGAGGTCGGTGATGGAGCTGTCAGATTACTTCTACCGTCTCGGGCTAGCCCTAGGCATTGGCATCCTCATTGGTGTGCAACGGGAAGCTGTCTATGATGAGCCGGAGGGCAAACTCTTTGCGGGCGCGCGCACTTTTGCGCTGATGAGCCTGGTTGGTTACATACTGGCACTGATCTCGGACCATATAGCTTCTGGTCTCCCTTTTATGGCGGGGTTGTTGGCGCTGGCACTGCTGCTGGCTTTGGAGTATCGTGCCGATATTGCGCGGGGAAAACCGGGCATGACGACCGAGATGGCAGCGATCATGGCCTATGGTACCGGCGCACTCTCTTACTGGGGACCGGTGTCACTGGCGGCGGGCCTGGGTGTGGCGACCACAGCGCTCCTCTCATTGAAACCTGAGTTCCGCAGTCTCACCCACGCGATCACACGCGAGGACATCTACGCTGTGGTTAAATTCGCTGTGGTGAGCGTGATTGTACTGCCGCTTTTGCCAAATCAGCGGTTTGGGCCGCCGCCCTTTGATGTTCTGAATCCGTACAATATCTGGTTGATGGTGGTCTTCATCAGTGGTATCAGCTTTATTGGTTATGTGCTGACCAAGGCGGTGGGCGCGCAGCGTGGGATCGGCCTGACAGGTTTGCTTGGAGGCATCGCCTCCAGCACTGCAGTCACGATGAGCTTCTCGCAGCGCAGCCGGGAGAACGAAGCGCTTTCCCGACCTTTTGCTCTGGCGATTCTGGTGGCCTGGACGGTGATGTTCGCCCGGGTTCTGATCGTTGTCTTTACGCTGGCGCCTCGTCTAGCCCAGCTACTGTTGATTCCGATGGCGGCTTCGGGGGGCGTGGGGTTGCTGTATAGCGCTTACCTCTACTTCATCCAGTGGTCGCACGACAAGGAGACGCTGGAGTTCACCAACCCCTTTGAATTGGGTCCGGCACTGCAGTTTGGCGTACTCTATGCCGTTGTACTGTTGATCTCCAGGGCTGCACAGGTCTACTTCGGTGATCCCGGCGTTTATATCTCAAGCTTTCTCTCCGGGTTGGTCGACCTCAATGCTATCACTCTCTCCATGGTTGACCTGACTCAGCGTCCGGAGGGACTAGCGTTCATCGTGGCAACCCGGGCTATTGTGATCGCCACTCTGGCGAATACCCTATTCAAAGGTACTTTTGCGCTGATAACCGGATCTCCACGACTGCGGCGGGTGCTCTGGCCCGGTATGGTTCT
>PWVB01000531.1 GCA_003562365.1 Anaerolineae bacterium | reverse complement strand
GTTGGGTGCTCACTCCCGGCAACTTTAGGTTTCTTGGCCTGCTCATTTACTCCTCGTTTCCAGGCGAGTGCCTCACTTGACCTGACCTTGGGCTGCCACCTCTTCGACCAACGGCCAGCGAGGCTTTACCCCCGCTTTCGGATACGGTGCCCCTCATCCGGGCGCCTGAGGGACTTGAACCCTCCTGATCTGTGCGCTGCCCAGCGCACACTATGGCGTCAGCCGACTTGTCTGCAGCCGTCCGCGGTTGTCTCCAACCCCATAGTCCGGCTCGTCCGGACAGTTGCAGACACCTCCCAGGGTAAGCCGTGTGTGTTTCTCGTGGCACTCGCCGGATTTACCTGCGCAATCTCCGGAGTGACTTCTGGGCTTCGTTGTATGTGGCCAACTTACCCGGTTGCGCCGGCCTTCTATCCGATTCCTGTTCGTCGAGTCCAAGATTTGCCTTACGCTTCCTTCGGATTCCGCCTCGCGACGGCCCCCCTTGCTTTGCCTAACGGTTCCTGTCACCTAGGCCCGCAGAGGGCTTTCACCTTCCAGACACACGGCATGCCTGGCACACCACAACAGAACCAGCGCCGAGGGGGCACTCGACGCTGGTGTTAACGCACCTTGAGGTCGGACAGTGGAATCAGAAGAGCCCTGCGAGGAAGACCCAGTAATAGATCAGATATCCGCCGGCGCCGACCAAGAACAGCGCGCTTACGCGATGGACGTAAGGAGTCAGGCGATTAAGCCAGCGCGAGATGGCCCTGCGAAAGAGCGCAGTGCCGATCGTGACCGCCAGAATAACGGCGCCCATGCCCAGAGCGTAGCCCAAGAACTGGCCCAGTGAGTTTCCAAGGTCGCCGCCGGCCAAGGCGCTACCCACGACCACGAGAAAAATCGGCAGCGTACAGCTCAAGGAGCCAACGGCGTAGACCACGCCGAAAAGAAACATATTGCCGATGTTGTGCTGAGGATCGATGTGAATGCGCCCAGCCGCAGCGATGCCCAGTGTCCGGTGACTCAGCAGTAGCCAGAGGCCCAGTCCGATCATGCTGGCGCCGATCAGCAGCCCAGCATAGGGAAAGATCGTCACCAACCACTGGCCTCCTGCGGCGATGGCGCCGCCCACGAGCATG
This sequence comes from Anaerolineae bacterium, assembly GCA_003562365.1. GTDB lineage: Bacteria > Chloroflexota > Anaerolineae > B4-G1 > SLSP01 > PWVB01. The sequence continues at coordinate 5,416 of PWVB01000531.1, read as the reverse complement.
AAGATCACCGTGAACCCTGCCGTGACGACCAGCGCCAGGCGGACCGCGCCCAGCAAGCGTTGTACGAGATGGCGAGGCGCCTGCTGGGTCGTAGCGCCCAGATGATAGAGCACATAGGTTGGCAGCATCAGCACGCCACATGGGTTGACACTGGCAACCATGCCGGCGGCAAAGGCGTAGCTGACGGGGAGAATGTTGGATAGATCGGCTACTGCAGCCTCCACTCCCTCACGCAGCGCCACCAGCAAGACCAGGAGCCCAAAGACCAGTAGCGTCGGCACCAACAGCGTCAGCAGGACTGTACGCTGATCCCCCTTCTTCTGATCCAGTTCCAGATTGAGCATAGCGCCTCCATTTAGTCGCCCGATGCCAGGATCAGGGCATCGAGTTTTTCGATGTGCGTCTCAACCCCCACGATTCCACCGCCACGGTCAAAAAGCTCTCCATCGGCCGTGAAGTAGAGCGTCGTGGGGATTCCAGTGACCCGATAGGTGCGCAGCACATCCGGGTCAGTGATCGAGCCCACTGGAAATGACAAACTCAGGTCGGCGTATAAGGCCCGGGCATCGTCTTCGTTCCCCAGTCCCGCATAGCGGCCGATATCAAGACCGACGAAGGTTACCTGGTCACCGTAACGCCGATAAGCTTCCTGCGTCTCGGGCAGGGCGCGGCGGCACGTGGGGCAGAGCCCGGCCCAGAACTCGAGGAGCACAGGTTTACCCAGGGACAGCACTTCAGAGAACTGTACCTGATCGCCGCCTATTGCACCAGCGCCAGTGTAGACAACAATCTCAAAGTCCATCTCCAGCGCGTCTGCCGCTGCCGCCGGCGACACCGAAACTGATTCACCATTGTCCGCCCGTGAGGTGGTCTCGCCGGAGGAGGCCCCCTCCTCCGGATGATAGACACGCGTCTCCGGCTTGAACGCCGCCCAGGAGAACCAGAAGTGATTGACGCCCACGATCGGGGTCAACTGCTCGCCGGCCCGGGGCCCTTCCACGCCTTGCCCCAAAACGTTCCATACCGTGCCCGTTGCACTGTCGACAATGCGCCCCCCCTCCATCATGAAGATCATCGGATCACCGTCATCCTCGCGGGAGAATGCCACAACTGTCCCCACGTCGCGGCCCTCGGCGATGCTGCTCTGATCCAGCGCCGACGCGACACCCGGCTGCCAGAGCACCACAATAGGCACATCGCCAACGGTATCATTGACGACAGGATCAGCCTCCAGCGTAGCATAAGGATAGGCGACCGTCTCGTCGTTCAGTTCCACCGCCAGGATTCGCGCCATAGGTGCCAGCTGTCCCGGTGTCGGAGGACCGTCATATAGAAATGGTGAATTATCGATGTTATCATAGCCTAAGTAAGGGTTGCGTCCATACTGACGGCTGAATCCCGTTATGCGTGAGAGCACCGGGCTATCAGGATAGGTCGCCTTGAAGTCGGACCACGAGATCATATTTGCTGGCAGAAAGGTGAGTTGGCGCCCGGCGAACTCTCCAGCTATCGCCTCACCAGTGGCCTGCTGCCACCAGGTCTCGGTCTGGCGATCGTACATAATCAGATTGCTGTACCGTAGCCGCCCGGTGGTGCCGAAGTCCAGCACCAGGTCATCCAGCCGCCGGTCAAAGGCGATGGCGGTGTTGCAGAGTGGGCAGAAGGTCACAGTCACCGGCACGCCGTCCAGTGTGTCGTTAACGATTTCGTGCCAGGTCAGGATCTGAATTGGATAGGCGCGAGCCACGTCGCCTATCTCCATTAGGATTACCGGTTCCTGATCTTCCAGCCACGCGTTGGCAGCCTCCACGGTCGTGAACTGCGGTTCGTCAATCGCCGGGATGCCATCCTTTGGCGGCCCTCCCGAGAGTATCTCACTGTATGGCACCGTGTGCTGACTGAAGTCAGTAGTGAACTCCCGCTGAGCGCCGACGGGGGGCGGCTCCTCGGGCAGCAGCTCATCCGACGCCGGGGGCGCCACCGTTGGCACATCGGCTTCCGTCGGGCTCGGCATTCCCGGCACCGCTGTCACCTCCTCAGGTATCGCCGCTGACGAAGCCGCCCGGCATCCACTCAACAGCATGACTCCCAGTACCCACCAGAATACCCATCGTCTGCGCATCGCCACCTCCTCTACTCGCTCCATCATTTGTCTGCTCTGTCTTTTAGATGATATAGGAATAGCTAATCTTACCTTTTCGTCATCGAGGATGGTCGCAGGCACACGGGTTGGCAGAACGGTGTATGTCGTGACTGTTCAGAATCTTGGATGAGAAGTGGATCTGAGGTGGAAGGCGTCCAATACGCCTGCAAGTCCGCCTTCCGAAAGCTGAGCCGCACCTCCACCAGTTACCCGAGACATACCCCTACGACTGTGGGGGTGAGCACGTCCGCCCCCACTGAGTCAAAGGGGAATGCAAGCCCTTGCGAGATGGTGGCTACGGCGGCGATGACGGCGCTGTTATACGTGCCAGGCTTGAGCCGTGGAGCGGTGGAAGACTTTGTCCACGCATTGGTGTGCGAGGTCAGCAATACGACGATCTACAACAATGTCCAGGCTGCGGGGAGCGTGGCGCGTTGCAGACAGCAGGCGAGCGCGCAGGGTGAGAGGAAACGCGCGGTGATTGGGGCCGACGGCTCGTTTGTGAAGAGCAAGGGGGGCTAGCGTTGGCATCGAAATGGTACCGGATGACCGCGCCGATGAGTTACTGGGCCTCGATATAGTGACCAGCGAGAATGAAGGAAGAACTGCGTGACGTGATCCAAGGCGTCGTTGACGCCGTCGAATCCTTAGTCCTGGTGCCCCTCGACCACGGCGGCTAAGCTGCGGTGGGGGATGACACAGGTCCGGATCATCAGATCTGTCGAAGCGACATGAAAGACAACGCAGATAACATCCCGGAGCGTCTGAGCAAGCATCTGAGGCACCCTGAGCCGTTGGACGTTACGGTAACGCCACCGCAAGTGCACGATGATCTGGCTGAGATATCCGAGCGCAACAAAGGTGTGCCTCCGCCGGAGAGCAGAACGCGCCACAGCGTCTGGTATCGCATGCGTAGGGCGGCGCGACAGTCGGGATGCTCGCAGCGGTCGGGAAGGGCAAACTGCGAGCCGGGAAACGGCTTGGCTTCAGCGTAGTACTCGACAGAATCGGCGTAATGGTGAACAATGACCACTGTGGGGCGCCTCCCCTTGTGGGCTTTTCCGTGAAGATTTGGTCACTTTGGGAGGCGTTCTCCTTTCCGGTATCGTTCTCTCCGGGCGCTTTTGTCACCTCATCGGCCGTTTTCGTCAACTCGGGCGGCGCTTCAGTGTCTCCCGTTGCCACCCTGTTCCCCTCCGATCCCCCTTCGCCATTCTCCGGCTCTCCATCCAATCTGGCCGACATTGTCGCTATTCTGAGCAAAGAAAGTGGCCGATAACACCTTGTCACCGAAGGAGCCTGGTAGACGCAATAACCACGATCCTGCACGTAGCCTTAGTGGTCAACGGGAAGGTCGCATATTTGGTCGATCTGGCTCACAGGCTAGGATGCGTCCCCGAGGACGTGCCACAGGTGATCATGAAAACGCGGTTGCAGGCACAGGCCTGGCAGGAACATCTAGCTCAGGCGGACGGGCTCTTGGGATCCAGATTGGTCCCTTAATATACTGAGGCTTATCTAGGTAATGTGCAGCCTCAGCGAAGAACGCAAGGCCCGAGCCAACTCTCCCGGCACACTAATCGAAGCACTCGTCGCGCTTGACGCCTCCGTGACTGATGATGAAGATGGGTGCGTGGCACAACACGAGGCTTCAGAATGTGCTCGCCGGAAGGTTAACTGTGCTGACAGCGAGGATAGTTACGTTGCTCCTAATCACGGCTTTCCTCCCAAGCCTAGCTCTGTCGGAGCCAGGGCCGCTGCGGAGAACTGCGCCAGACATCCGTGGAGGAGGAGAAGACACACGTCAGTGCAACTGAGAATAATGCTCCAAAGCCGAGAGCAGCGCCTCAAACTCCTCGCGACACATTCCACAGCGCTCCAGATGGCGATGGACTTGGGGCATAGCAACCGCCGGGTTTTTGCCTGCCTGAAGCATCTCGACAAATAAATCTAACTGAGCAAAGCAGGTATCACATCCTATCTCATCGGGACGCGTCGTGAGGATGTCATAGACAAGACGCTGCAGCTTTTCAGGTTTTAGGCTCATCATGGCTGTTTACGTTTATATTCCATTTCCCATACAGACGCCTGAAGATACAGAAACCTTACCACGATTGACGAAGATGCCAAGAGTGTTTTGCCTCGACCCTTTATCCCTGGCGGTAGATCACTCCGGCGTGAAGGCCGCCATCACCTCTTCAACCGTTAGGCCTTGGGCCGCGAGGCGTTGCTTAAGCCTCTGGCGGGCATCATGAAGCAGTTTGTAGAGCGCATTACGGTTGGTGTCCAGCCGGCGCGCAACCTCTTCGATCGGCATCTCCTGCAACACGACAGCCACCATCGCCTGGCGCTGCAAATCGGTCAATTCCTCTTCAATCAGATAAGCCAAGAGCCCGCCGATGTTCTGTCGCGTCACCCGGCGTTCGGGTCCAGGCTCCGAGGATGGAAGCCAGACCAGAGGAGAGGATTCTGAGCCATCATTGGCAGAATGCCGCGGGCTCAGATCCTGAATTGACACGTTCTCCCACCGCTTGCGGCGGAGTTCAGAAAAGGCCACACGAATGGCGATCTTGTGGGACCAAGTCATGAATTTACTCTCTCCGCGAAAGCTATCGATATTGTCGAGGATCCTGATGAGTGCTTCCTGCACAAAGTCCTCGATGTCAGACTCGGTGACATCATACCGCTTCTTAATCGCATAACGCAGGCCACGGATCAACCGCGACCGCAGATCATCCAGCACAAGCGGCCGGGGTGTGCCGCTCAGATCGCGAATCCAAGCCTCGTTCGTTCGTTCCTCACTCATAGCTCAACACTCAGGTCAAACGCCCTTTCTCCTCAACTGCTCTGGATTATAGAGGCCGGCAGCGGAGTTGTCAATAGTAGCCAGATCATTCACCATCGTGATCGAGGTATCAGCGTTTGGTGTCTTTCGCTGAGTTTCCGCAGGAAGTCGCTAGGGCAAAACCAACCCAAGCAAGCACCCGCACTCAACTCACAAAAAACGACATCTCCTGTAACTTTACTTTCCGGTAAATGGATGATTGAATATCACCTGTTGAGACAATTCGAGCAATCCAAAATGACCGGAGAAGTCTCCGGTGATGAGAACCTTACCAAAATCGATAGAAAAAGGAGCGTTTAGCCGCTTACGGCGGCTTCAACGGGCCGTGCTTGGCGTCGATGGCCCGCGATCCCTTTAGGGAGGTGGTCCGTCACGGACGCTTTTTCCCGAATTCGCTCCGGCAAGGGGTAAGTCTCGGGAAATGGCTG
>PWVB01000231.1 GCA_003562365.1 Anaerolineae bacterium | reverse complement strand
TGCGGGCCGGGACCTGGACACCGCCGGAGGCAGCGCCCGAAGCCCGGTTGGCTGATGCTATAAGCCAGGGATATGCGTTGCTAGACGCTCGAGATCACCCGGCCGCGATGGAAGCTTGGCTGTCTGCCTGGGAGTTGGTGAAGGCAATGGCCACGCCCGCGATGCGCACGGTTGAGGCCTTTGACACCGCCTATCCCCACCTGCCCGAACCGGTCTTCAACTGGACCTCCGATCTGGAGATGGAGCTCGGCAACGCCGACATCCAAGACCCAAGCTACCATAGGCATCGCATCCAGTATGCAGACGAGTTCCAGGCGCAGTTTACAGACGAGGACGAATGGCGTCAGGTGACGTTGCTGCGCGCCAAAGCAGAGGCGCTCTATGGCCTGGGTAAGTCCGAAACGGCCGACACTGTCTATCGTGACCTCATCGCCCGCTATCCAGACAACGCGTGGGGCTACATCGGGTGGGCAGACGAGTATATCTACGGCTGGAACACAGGCGTGGACTTCGGCCACGCCGAGGAGATACTGTCCCAGGCTCTGGAGCGTCCCAAGCTAGAAGACCGCGAGGAGGTCATCGAACGGCTGAAGACGCTCTACGCTGCCTGGGGACCACCTGACGCGCGCGACGATGCGACAGTGCGGCTACCGGCGCAGCGCCGCCGCGCGCTAACGGCACTGATCACCGAGCAGGGCAACGCACAGCCTGCCGAGCTGCCCGGCCGCAACGATCCCTGTTGGTGCGGGAGCGGCAAGAAGTACAAGTACTGCCACCGACGGTCCGATCAGGCCGCAGCGTAGATCGTGTCCCTGAGAGACGTTGCTGCCTAGGGCGATGGACATCACGGCATTGAGCGCTGGGGCACCTGTGGACAATGGACTGATCCTAACCGCAGATGCTGCATCGCGCGAGCCTGCTCTCGCTGAGGTCCTGGCGGCGGCGGCGGGTGCGCGCCTGGTGCACTGGCTGGCCCCTGGTGAGGGGCTGGTGGCGCTGGCCACGCCGTGGCACGCGGTCGCCCAGCGCCTTCGCGTTGATCCCCCAGTCTTTTGCCGCCACATCTGCCCGGTTGAGATAACCCTGCCGCTCACCCAGACGCGGTCCGATCTAGACACACTGATCGCGGCGGGCGTGTCCTTCGCCGCCCGCCTGGACGTCAACCGTCCCTTCTCGGTGCAAACGCGGACCCTGGGCCGCGGCTGGCCCTATGGTCCATATGACGTCAACACCCCCTTGGCAGCGCAGCTGCAGGCGAGCGGCGCGCCCTTGAACGTGCGCGCACCGGTGGATGTCCTGTCGGTGGTTCTGACACCGGACCGCGGTTACCTGGGGCTCTCACCGGCAACGGACAACCTCAGCAACTGGGCCGGCGGCGCGCGCCGCTTCAGGCGCGAGCGCGGACAGATCAGCCGCGCAGAGTTCAAGCTCCTGGAGGCATTGGAGGTCTTCGGCCTCGACCCCGCCGGTGCGCAGCTGGCGCTGGACCTGGGCGCAGCACCTGGTGGCTGGACCCGGGTGCTGCGCCAGCATAGCGCGCACGTGGTCGCCGTTGATCCGGCGGCTTTGGTGCCTGCGCTGCGCCGCGATCCTGGCGTCCGCCATGTGCGCACCCTTGCCCAGGATTATCTCGCAACGGCCGACACTGCCTTCGACATCATCCTCAACGATATGCGGATGGACGCTCGCGACTCCGCCCGGCTGATGAGCCGCGCTGCCGCCCAGCTGCGCCCCTTGGGATGGGCTGTGATGACCCTCAAGCTGCCCAAGCAAGAGACGGTCGCGACACTGGCAGCGGCACTGGCGCTGTTAAAGGGCAGTTACACCCCCATCGGCGTCCGCCAGCTTTTCCACAACCGCAGTGAGGTCACCACCGCCCTGCGGCGCCGGGGATAGGCCAAGTCCACAGACCAACCCACCCCCGCGACCGAACCTGGTCCTTTGGCTAGACATAACCATGTCTGGCCTACAGTCACGGACCCTTCGAACGGCGGAGCACGCCAAGCGGGCCTGCGCTATACTAGAGACAAGTAGAAACTCAGAGAAAGGATCCCCTATGTCTCATGAGCACCAATCCTCCGCCAATGAACGACTGCCAGACCCCCACGCCGTCACCGAGCCGCTGCAGAGCCTGCTGGATGGCCCAAAAGGGGATCCACCACGCAATTGTCGCCGTGGAGAGCGTCGACCGGGCGTTCCGCTGGATCGGTGCCGCCGGAAATGCCAATCCAGACGGCACCCCGATACAGGAAGACAGCATCTTCTGGATCGCAAGCGTGACCAAGCTCCATATCGCCGCTACGATATTCAAGCTCATTGAGCGCGGCAGTATTGACCTCACCAGCCCTATCGCAACCTACCTGACACCTTCGCTGATCAGCGGGATCTACCGCCTGGACGGCGTCGATCACACGGAGGGCATCACCGTGCAGCATCTGCTCGGACACACCTCGGGGCCATCCGACTACTTCGACGAAAGCCCCGGTGAGGAGCCGAGCCTGATCGACCGCGTCCTTGAGCGCGATCAGGCCTGGACGCTGGAGGACATCCTGCGGATCGTGCGCGAGGATCTCACCCCGCACTTCCCGCCTCAGTCGCTGGACACTAAGCACCAGAAAATCCACTATTCCGACACCAACTACCAGCTGCTCATCGCTATCATCGAGGCCGTGACCGGACAGCCGCTTCACCAAGTCTTCGAGGCAGTACTCTACACACCACTGGGGCTGACGCAAACCTTACATCCCGACACCGTCGCCGAGCCCAGCCCTCAGCCCGCTACCGTCTGGGCTGAGGAACAAGCGCTGGACATTCCCTTGGCTATGACCGGCTTTCGCGATCTGAACAGCACCGCTGACGACCTGCTGACCTTTATGCGTGCTCTTGTCCGCGGCGAGCTCTTCGACGCGCCAGCGACGCTCGATCTTATGATGGGCAGCTGGAACAGCTTTCCCGTTTCGCTCAACCCGGCCCCTTCACGGCCGACATGGCCCATCCAGTATGGTCTGGGGATGATGCGGATGGCCATCCCGCGGATCTTCTCACCACTACGGCCAATCCCCCCAGTGGTAGGACACACGGGTGTATCTGGCTCTTGGCTCTTCTATAGCCCGCCTTTGGACCTGCTGCTAGCGGGCACTGTCGACCAGCTGGCGGCCAGTGCCGTACCATTCCGCTTCCTTCCTCGGCTGCTGGGGACGCTCGCCGCAGCCGCCCGCTGAGCGCCGGGCCGTTTTTTTGAGCCCCTCCACGCGCAATCCAACCTCATCCCTCATACCAGCCCTCTAACCACCAACTGCCGTCGACAAGGTCCTGGTAGACGACGCGCACACGCCCCTGCCGGTCCTCGAGGCGATAGTAGTCGCGGCACCGTGGATGGGCCCACCAGCCGGTACGCTCCTGCCAGTGTTCGTAGATGGTGCTGACGGCACAAGCCTGCGGTTGCCGACCTGGTCCGCGGTCCCAGCCCAGCCGGCGCGGGACGCCGCGTCGGTCGGTCTCCACCTCGATGGCCTGGGCCTCAGGGCAGCGCAGCGCCCCGCCGCTGACGATGCTGTCGGGGCCGAAGCGCTGGCGGATGCGGCGCAGGGCCTCCCGGAGCCGTGCCGCCCTCGCGTCTCGAGAAGCCGAGAAAAGCGCCAGCTGCCCGGCGCCGAGATGGGCGGGGCGAAGCGGGTAGACCACCAGCGTCAGTGCCTGGATCTCGGCTGGCAGGGACAGTGTATTCATCAGCGCCAGCGCCCGGCGGGCGAGGCGCCTCTTGCCCGCCGTCGGCGGTTCCAGCACACCCGAGGCAGACTGACAGACCGGAACGAGGTCGGTGAGCGCCACCCGGACACCCTGAGCTTGGGCGCGACGGTCCCCCAGCTCGTCAGCAAGGTCGCCAGCCAGCACTTCAACGGCATAGGCCAGCTGAAGACTATCGACGATGGGCGGCTCGAAGTCCACGTGCTGGGTCAGGGCCAGGGGTGGGGCATTGGGCTGCACCGGACGCGGATCGGCGCCGGCAGCTAGATCGTGGATCAGCCCGGCCTGAGCGCCGAACTGGCGAATGACGGAGAGACGCGGCAGAGCCGCGAGGTCGCCCAGGGTTCTGACGCCGACCATAATCAGTCGGCGATGCATCTCGGGATCGATGGGAAGCACGGAAAGCGGTAGCGGGGCCAGAAAGCTGCGACCCGATCGCGGCGGCACGATAAGGACGCCGTTGAGTTCGGCCATCTGAGCAGCCTGTTCAGCGGTAAAGCGTTCCGAGGCCAGGCCGACCTGCAGATCAAGGCCGCTCTGCTGCCGGGCAAGCGCCATGAGAGCCCGCGCGAGCGCGTCTTCCTGGGGGTGTGCGCGCTGCAGTTGGGCAGTCTGGAGGTAGAAGCGGCCCAAGTCAGCGGTCTCAACGCGCTCGGTGAAAGCGCGGAGAGCGGCCTCGATAGCGCTATGGGCGTCCAGGTAGGCAGGATAGTCAGCCGGAATGAAGAGGGCCTCAGGGCAGCGCAGGGCAGCACGGGCCAGGGGCATGCCAGGCTCGACGCCAGCCTGCCGGGCGAGCTCAGCAGCGTCAAGGACGACGCCGGGGTCCCAGGGACGCCCGCCAACGACAAAGCGGTTTTGTAACTGGGATCGGCGCACCTCGACCTGCACAGGCAGATGGGGTACGACGAGGTGGACGATGCGGCTTGTCTGCTTCACGGCTCTCCTCAAAAATAGAACATATATTCTGTATTGTCAACTACCACCGGCTAAAGGGCGATGGCTTATCCCTGACTTCGAACGGTGACGCAGTTGACCAGAACGTCCTTTGTCACCTGAGTCGAGACCATAGGCCCCTTGACGGCGGCCCTCAAAACGATAGTCATCGCCGCGCCGGAGTCTGCCGGGCAGCGAACTCGCAGCTTGAACAGACAAAGTCGTCACGCGTAGGACGGTTAGAGAAGCGAGCATGACCACAAACGGAGCAACCCGTGGACGCAAACGCCAGCCCGTTGCGCTTTGTAGGACACAGACGGCCGCGTTGGGTAGCAAGGCCAGGTGTGCCGCTTTTTGCGCTGGCCGTGTCTAACCCTGGTCCGTTGGCGAATGCCGCTCGAATCCTCCAGAGCGATACCGCGCCCGGTGTGTTGCGCGGTTTTCACAAGGGCCTTGCTGATGCGGTGGTTGGTGTCGTTTGGAGAGCAGTACGGTCGGCCCAACAGGTGTTTGAGTCGACGCTTGGCGCGCTTGGTGCCCACCGAGTGCAGTGTGGCGCGGTGCTCAGCGAACCACGGGAACACCAGCGCCCGTGGTTCGCCGCTGCATACGTCCCCGTCGATTTGGGTAGCGATCGTAACGCTACCCGGATCAACGCCCAGCCGGCCCTCTAGGTCGTCGAGATCGGGCGTCTCAATCTGGCTGAACTGGTGCCGATAGAACTCACCTGCGCGGCGGATCAAGTCTGCCTGGCCCTGCAACCACTGGATTCACGTCAGCTGGCGCTGACCGGCCAGCAACGGGCTGCGCGTGTCATAGGCCATTGCTCCCGGGGGCTTGAACGTGCGCCTGCGCTTACGATCCGGCTTGTAAGCGTCGGCCACCTTGGCGATGATGCGCACCGTGACTTGAGCCGCCAGGTTAAAACGTTCGCGCACGACGTAGTAGCCGGCGCGGTGTAGGTCGTACTTTCGGAAGGTCTTGGTGTCCCAGACGTGGTCGCGGATGTTGTTAGCCGCAGCGTTCGCGTCCTCAAGCGTGCGCTTGAGCGCGTCCGCCTGTTGGGGCGTGGTATCGAGCTTGACCTGCGCGATGACCTTCATGATGGTTCAATCCTCAAAAAAAGGATAGCACATATGTTCTGGGCGTCAAATGTCCTAGTTTTCCTCTCTGTAGCGCCGGATGGTCTCGACGCTGACGTGCCCGGGTGGGCCAATGTAGGAGCTTTAAGTCCCAAGCGAGGCTCGATGGCCCCCATAACAGTGCTTCCGTGAGGGAAACGCCAGCATCAGCAGGCGAGAGCTGCAGTCTTTGAATCGGCGCACAACGTCGGCTGGCGCCTCCTTGGGGGGCGGGACACGAACAGGTGGACGTCATCCACCCAACCCTTCCAGCGCCAGAATGTCAACGTCGAGTTCGACAGCCACTTCGGGGCAGATGTCTTCCAGGCACCTGGCGACAGGACCGCCAAGACCTTCGTGACGATAGCGCGAAACCCATATGAATGCCGAGGAGATGACCGGCACCTCGCCCGCGCTTGCGCATATCTCATTCCGGGCTATCCTGGGGATGCTGGCAGCTGGTTCTTGCGTGCATCCGACACCCTCTTTGAGGCAACTCGATGGTCTTGATAGAAACTGACCGGCTCCAACTCCGCAACTTTCGTCCCGGGGACTGGGAAACGCTTCAAGCGCTGGTCACTGACTACCAGGTTTCCCCAGCAGCCAGGTACGAGGATCCGTGGCCCACCTTGTCGGATGTGGTTAAAGCTGTGACGACTCTCCCCGCTAAAGCGGGGAGCTTCTCGGGACACGCTCGGCGTTACTTCCGCCCACGTTGCGTCCCGAAGGCCCCGTCCGGGCCAGATGCAGAATATTAACCGCAGCATTT
>PWVB01000110.1 GCA_003562365.1 Anaerolineae bacterium | reverse complement strand
TGACGCCGCTGAAATTCCGATGTTGAGGGACACCCCTTACGTCGGCGTCTGGCACCACGCCCAGAACGCACGCCATGATGAGCTTTATGTGGCTATTAATGACCTGGAGCCGGTTCCGGTCGAGGTCCAAAGGGGCCTGCCGGGAAACACAACCAATTTCAGCGGCTCTGGTTTCAGCCTGGTGGTCGGCGGGGGAAAAAATCCGAACGGCAGCTTTAATCCGAATCTTTATGACGGCGATGTGGCCGAAATTCTTGTTTACAATGCACAGCTTACCGAAGCGCAAAGGGCGCAAACATTGCGATATCTCCATGGTAAATATACGATGGGGGCCTGGGACCCGACGCCTGCTGACGGCGCGGCAGGCGTTGACGCCGACCACACGGATGCCGTCTCCTGGAGACCGGCGCGTGATCCACATGACCCCGATCAGCCTCACCGGGGCATTACACAGTATTATGTGCACCTCTTCGGGACAGACCAGGACGGACAACCTGATTTTGATGACGTGGTTACAACAACTGTCGCCCCGGTCTCCGATCCTGTTGTATGGGAGCTTGATCTGGAGAATGATCGAACATACTACTGGCGAGTGGATACCAGCATCGACGGTTCGGCTCCGACAGACCCGCAAACCATTACGGGATCGCTTTGGTCGTTCAGGACCCTCAGCGATGTTCCGGTAATTGTCGAGCAGCCGGTCAGTCAAGTTCTGAATGAGGGCCAAACGGCGATTTTTACCGTCGGCGCTGCCGGATTGGGTGAGCTTACTTACCAATGGTTTCGCTCGGAAGATGACCGGATTACACCGGATAGCGATGCCCCTGTCGCAGGCGGCTTGAGCACATTGACCCTGCCAGACATTAATCAGAATTGCGAAGCGTATTATTATTGCAAAATCACCGGCAGCAACGCTCCCGAAGAAAGCGTTTATTCCACTGTTGTAACGTTGGCCGTAAAACGAAAAGCCGCTCACTGGACGCTGGATTGGCATGATTATGTGGCCGGCACATATATGGACAGCAGCGGTCAGGGACGTCATGCCGAACCGTCCCAACCGCCGGACGCCGATTCATTTGTTCCGGGTGTGCATCCGGACAAAACAAACGAAGCGCTGGACCTGACCGTTAACCCCAAAGCCGCAGCTCAAACCGATTCGTGGGCGCCGGCTGAGTATTCCGGGCAACTGTCTGTCTCAATGTGGGTCAAATGGGCCGGCCTGGCACCTGAACAAACGTGGCAAGGCCTGTTTTGGCATCGAAATCCGGACATGGAATTTGAGGGCGGACTGGTGGATCGGCTCTATCACTATCAGGCCGTCGATCAAAAGGCCTCCTTTCATATGCCCAATGTCAGCTTTTTGGAAAGTTCTGCTTTGGAGCTGGACCAATGGTATCATCTCGTTCTATCCATTGGGGCGGGTACCGCCTCATTGTATATTGACGGCACGCTGGTCGCCAGTACGTCGGCAACCTTGCCGGCGCATCCCAATCCCGTGCATCTCGGAGGCAGTGCACCGGATCCGAGCGGACTGCTCGGAGGCTTTTACGGGGTACTCGATGATGTCCGTGTTTTCAACTATGCGCTGGATACGGATGAAGTGGTCGATCTGTATTATGAGATTTCAGAAACACCTGTTTGCCGGAAAACCGGTGATGATTTTTTTTTTGATGTAGCCGGCGGCGGGCCGAACGGCAGGGAGCCGGATTGCCGCGTTGGTTTGGCGGACTTTGCGGTCTTCGCCTCCGACTGGCTCAATTGTGGTTTGTACCCTTTTGCCTACTGCTATTAGCAAATTGCAACAATGCAGAGTTTGTTATCGTCGAGTCATCAGGTGCTTCGACAGCCCTGATAAATGTCAATAGTGTTTCGTTTTGAAAGGATGGTGAGTCATGAAGAGTGTGGTGTGCTGTACGAAGTCAGATTGAAAAACGTTAATTTTATTAAGAAAGGACGGTGTATGATGAAGCATTATTTACAACTTTTCGCGGTCATTCTGTTCACACTGGCGGCAGTCGGTTCGGCCGCCCCGTCTCCGGACGGATTGGTTGTCCATATTGAGGCCGATACGCTGGCGCTCAATGACGGCGAGCCGGTCACAGCCGAGGACCTGGTCTTCACGATCAACTACGCCCAGGAACACCAGTTTGCCGAGTGGTCGGGCCCCCTCAGGCAGATCGACAGCGTGGAGCTCGTCGACGCGATGACGATGCGGTTCAATCTGAACCAGGTCTATGCACCGTTCATCTCCACCGCCTTGCCCTTCATGTTCATCGTACCCAAGCACGTGTGGGAGAATGTCGACGAGCCCGAGGTCTACGAGAACCCGCAGCCGATCGGCAGCGGCCCCTTCGTGTTCGACCACTGGCGGAAGAACGAGTCCTGGAGGTTCAACCGCAACGAGAGCCATTTCAGAGCACCTAACGTGGACGTCCTGGTGCAGATCATCCCCGAACGGGAAACCCTGCTGGGGATGCTGGAGACGGGCGAGATCGATGCATTGGCCGGGGGCCATATGCGTGGAGACGACCAGATCCGGCGTTTGCAGGCCATAGAGGAGATCGAGACGGTTCCCTGGACGGCTGGCAGCACCACAACGTTCTTCATCCATAGCGGAAGCGAACACGGTAGTGATCCCGCTTTCCGTGCTGCGATTCACCATGTGGTTCCGAAGACGCAGCTAGTACGTGTCCTCGGGGGAGAGGTCCTGGGTGGCACCGTAGGAGGCTCGACGTGGATCGACCCGGAATCGCCCTGGCATAATCCAGACCTGCCGCAGTATGCCGAAGATGTTGACAAGGCGCGTCAGGTCCTCGCTGAGGCTGGCTATTCCTGGGATGAGGAGGGACGGTTGCACTATCCTGCGTAGAGTCGGTAGCAAGCCGGGTGATGTCGGGTGCATCAGTCGGTGCCCGGCATCACCCTAAGATGTTATGAGTGGAAGGATTGCGGAGTGAGTCGAGAGTACATTATCCGTCGTTTGGTGCAGATGGTCTTCACTCTGTGGGTGGTCATCACCCTGATATTCTTTATGTTCCGTCTGGTGCCGGCTGATCCAGCGGCGATGTTCGTTGATTCGTCCCTGACCCTCGAGGCACAGCAGAGTCTGCGCCAACTCTGGGGACTCGATCAGCCGCTGCTGACTCAGTACTCCGCCTACCTGAGTAACGTGCTGCGTGGGGATTTCGGGGTCTCGTTTCACTACCGCGTGCCTGTCATGCGAGTGTTGGGTCCCTATCTTCTCAATACCATGGCCCTGATGCTCCCCTCGGTTGCGGTGGCCACTACTCTGTCCGTGCTCCTGGGAAGCTACCTAGGCTGGAAACGTGGTTCGCGTCTGGAGCGATGGGTCGTCGTCGTACCTCTGGCCCTCCATAGCATTCCAATCTACTGGCTGGGGATGCTCGTGATGATGGTCTTCGCCTTCTGGCTTCGCTGGCTCCCCTCCAGTGGGATGCGCCGAGCTGGCTATGACGCGAGTACGCGGCTGCAGATCTACCTCTCCTTGGATTTCCTCAGGCATCTGACGCTGCCGATGCTGACGGCTGTGTTGTACCTCATGGCAAGCCCCATGATGCTAATGCGCAGCAGCATGGTCGAAGTGCGAAACGAGGAATACCTGGACGTGATACGAGCAAAGGGGGTTCCCGAGGGCACCGTGGTCCGGCATGCAGTTCGGAATGCGCTGCTGCCCGTCGTCACGTATCTGGCGGTACTGAGCACCATCGCCGTGACGGGCTCGGTCCTGCTCGAGACCGTCTTCTCATGGCCGGGGATGGGGCGCGCCATTGTTCAAGCCGTCAACACGCTCGACTACCCCATGGCCCAGGCGGCGTTCTTCATGTGGTCAGGGGCCGTCATACTGATGTATTTCGTGGTCGACATCCTCTATTATTGGCTCGATCCCCGCATTAGGTATCAGTAAGGTGGAACGATGAAGGATTCAACTCAACGGCGTGGGGGCGTGTCGGCCGGAGGGCTGGCGGAGGGTCGGGGGCAGGAAAAGGGCTCGTGGCGTGAGTCCTGGTGGGGCACACAGCTCCGGGCGCTCCTGAATGACGGACCCGCCCTGATGGGACTTTTTACCCTGCTGCTATTCTTCTTCTTGGCCATCTTTGGGCCGTACATCGTGCCCCATGATCCACTGATGATCCACGATCTGCCAGATGGCCGGCTTGCCAGCTCCCAACCCCCTTCACTCATACACTGGTTTGGCACGACTACATATGCGCGAGATGTCTTCAGCCAGATCATCATCGGCGCACGGGTGGCTGTGATCGTTGGGTTTCTCTCGGCGATCGCCACCGTCTTCGTCGGCACGAACGTCGGCTTGTGGGCTGGCTACCGTGGCGGATGGGTGGACGATGTCCTGATGCGGATCGTCGACATCACCTACGGGATCCCTTTTCTGCCCTTTGCCATCATCCTGGTGTCACTGCTGGGTTCGGGAATGTGGAATGTCATTCTGGTCATCGCGCTGCTGTTTTGGAGGAGCACAGCACGGGTCATCAGGGCTCAGGTGCTCAGCCTGAAGGAGCGCCCCTTCGTCTGGTCGGCCAAGGCAGCCGGTGCCAGTGACTTTCACATTGTGTACCGGCATATCATGCCCAACGTGTTACCGCTGGTACTGCTGTACACAGCCCTTGGCATAGGGAGCAGTGTGCTCACCGAAGCGGGTCTGAGTTTCCTCGGTTTCGGTAATCCGGATCAGTTCAGTTGGGGTATTACCCTGCGACAGGCATTCCAGGCAGGTGCGGCACGCACCGCCTGGTGGTGGATCGTCCCCCCGGGCGTTGCTATCTCGCTCTTTGTGGTGGCTGCGTATGTCGTGGGCCGGTCCATCGAGACTATCGCTGACCCACGGCTCCGCGATCGTACCTACTGATGACCGCTGTCACAAGGGTGAAGTCTAGTCGGCGCTCTCCTGATGTGATTCCCACAGATGTCTGGATCTCCGATCCTAGGCGGGAGTATCTAAGCCTGGAGACGGAGCTGAAGGAGGCTGTGGTCGGGGTTCTGGCCAGCGGAACGTACGTCCAAGGCGGTGAAGTGGCAGAGTTGGAGAAGGCGTTTGCTGCCTTCTGTCGTGTGGAGCATGCCATTGCTACATGCTCGGGCACCGCCGCGATCCTCGTGGGGCTGCGGGCGTTGGGGATCGGACCCGACGATGACGTGTTGATGCCTGTGTACGGCTGTCTATCGACGGCTTCAGCTATCCTGCACGCTGGGGCAGGGGTGCAGTTTGCCGACGTGGAGGAGGAGACGTTGACCATTGACGTGGCCCAGGTTGAGAAGGCCATTACACCGCGTACTCGTGCTGTGATACCCATCCACGTTCACGGCCAGCTCGCTGACATGGATGGGCTACGGGCGATCGCCGGGCGTCACGGACTGGCCATACTGGAGGATGCCGCTCTCGTGGTAGGTGGTTGCCTACAGAGTCGCCCTGTAGGCGGGCTCGGCGATGTCGGCGCCTTCAGTTTTGCCCCCGGCAAGGTGTTGAGTGGCCTGGGCTGGGGCGGTATGGTGACGGTTCGGGATGCGGCTGTTGCCGATCGAGCCCGCCAGTTAGCCGGCCACGGACCCAGCGCCGGTCGGCGCGAATCCGGCGAGAAGCTGGTCGGGTTCAACGTCCAGATGAGTGGGCTGGTGGCAGCCAGCCTACGTGTGAAGCTGCCCTATGTGGAGGGCTGGGCCCGACGGAGGCGCGAAATCGCCCGTCGGTACGATGCAGTATGTGATCAGATTGAGCTGGCGCGCCTGCGTCCGAGGGCGGGGAGCGTGCCCAGCTACCGAACGTACGTTGTGAGACACCGGTTTCCCGATGAGTTGATCGAGAGACTCTGTCAGGTAGGCGTTCACGCGGCCTCCCACTATGTGCCCCCGTTACATCTGCG
This sequence comes from Anaerolineae bacterium, assembly GCA_003562365.1. GTDB lineage: Bacteria > Chloroflexota > Anaerolineae > B4-G1 > SLSP01 > PWVB01. Next base: position 688 of record PWVB01000110.1, on the reverse strand, counting down.
GCCTGTCCTAGCTGACCTGGGATACCGGCGTGGCGACTTCCCCGCCGCCGAGCGGGCGGCGGATGAGCTGGTCTGCCTACCTGTTCACGCTCAACTTAGCGATGATGAAGTGGAGCGCATTATCGGAGTTCTCAGAGAGGCGGTGTGAGATGACGCGTCAGCTGACAGACCAGTCAGTAATACAGGAAGGTGAGTGAGTGTCGTGGAGCTACTTCAGATCGACAACTTGAAGGTCTATTACGAGATGACTAACGGCTTGGTTCGGGCCGTGGATGGGGTCTCGCTTCACGTGAAGGCGGGAGAATACTACGGTCTGGTGGGGGAGTCAGGTTGTGGGAAGACGACCCTGGCCCGGGCAGTTCTCCGTCTGCTGCCGCCCAACGGTCGGATTGTCAGCGGCCATATATGGCTGAAGGGACGCGACCTGGCGGCCATGTCGAACAGAGAACTGCGTGGTGTCCGTTGGACAGAAATGGCCCTGGTGCCTCAGAGCGCGATGAACGCTCTTGATCCGGTGTGTCGCGTGGGCGATCAGATCGCAGAAGCGATTCGAGCCCATCGCAGGTGGAGCAAGCAGAGGGCTTATGAACGGGCCGAAGAACTCTTCGGCCTGGTCGGGCTGGACCCCAAGCGCCTGAAGGACTACCCCCATCAGTACAGCGGTGGGATGCGACAGCGAGCCATGATT
>PWVB01000407.1 GCA_003562365.1 Anaerolineae bacterium | reverse complement strand
TGCGTGACATTAACCACAAGCTCAGCCGCCAGATGGTTGACCTTGCCGCAGTCTACGCCAACCCGGTCATTGTATTTGAGCGCCTGGACGGGATTGGTTATCGCAGGCGGTGCAGCCAGCGTTTCAAGCGCATGATGGGTAGCTGGACGTTCCGGCACCTGACCGACTTCGTGCGCTACAAAGCCGAGAAGGCGGGTATCCCGGTTGTCTTTGTCGATCCACGCGGCACGTCCAAGACTTGCTCTCGCTGTGGTCATGGCTCTCGCTCCAATCGTCCCGATCCATCTCATGTCCGATGCGCTGCTTGCGGCTATCGGCTGAACGCCGCCCGTAACATCGCTGCTCTTGGGCCAGGCGCTCTTGAGCAAGGGCCACCTGACATGGCCCGGACTTCGGTCCAGACTGGGAAGATGACTTCCCGGCCCGAGGCGCTCCCTGTTGATACGGATTCTTTGTGTCAGCAAACCGCAACCTCCGGCTCCTAGTAGGAACCTCCCCCTTTCAAAGGGGAGAGGATTTCATAGTTCGATTGTACCATCGTTACCGGCTTTTCCGAGGGGAGGTGCTTTCAGCCACAGAGCTCCACCGATCGCTCGGTTTCTTAGCCCTGGAACGCATTCGTCGGTTATCTCGCCAGTTACCTTAACGGACGCGGGGCGCTGTTCCTCGCAGGGGGGCAAAGCGGGACGTCCTGTCTGAGGTGGCTCTCCCCCTGATGAGCCGGTGTGCTGCAGCTTGTATTGCCTTCGCGGTGGCGATGGCTATAATACCCTAACAATCTGCACGGCCTTTCATGGGCGGGTGTGTTGCGGAGGGCTGGGTTCGTGCGGCGAGGAAGGTGAGAGATGGCTTCTGAAAGCATTGCGGGGCGGAAGGCGCGACCGTCCTGGTTCACGCAGTTGGCCGCCTTTGGGCGGGCCGATCGCCGGAAGGCGCTGATACAGATTTTGACGACCCTGATTCCCTATGCCGGGCTCTGGGCTGCGATGGTGGTGACAGTGCGGCAGAGGCTGCCTTACGTGTTGACGCTGGGACTTGCAGTGGTGGCAGCAGGTTTCCTGGTGCGCACCTTCATCCTCTTCCATGACTGCTGTCACGGATCGTTCTTCACTTCACGCAGGGCTAACCGTATCTTCGGCATCCTCACCGGTATCCTGGTCTTCACGCCCTTCGATGCCTGGCGACTCGCGCACGCAGGACACCACGCCACGGCAGGTGACCTTGATCGGCGTGGCACGGGCGACGTTTTTACGATGACGGTGGCAGAGTATCGGGCCGCGTCGTGGTGGAAGCGGCTCGGCTATCGCTTCTTCCGCCATCCGTTGGTGATGTTCGGCATTGGCCCCTTCTTTCTCTTTGTGCTCAGCCAGCGGATTATGGTCAAAGGCGCCGGGAAGGGTGCTCGTGCCAGCTTGTGGATCGCTAACGTCGGGCTGCTGCTCATCCTGGTATTGGCAGCGCTGACCATCGGGCTACCGGCGTACGTGATGATCCAGCTGCCGGTGATTATGATGGCAGGGACGGTCGGCATCTGGCTCTTCTACGTGCAGCACCAATTCGAAGGCGTCTACTGGGCGCGACATACGGCGTGGGACCCGCTTCTTGCGGCGCTGGAGGGCAGCTCCTATTATCAAATGCCGAAGTTGCTGCAGTGGTTCTCGGGTAATATTGGGCTGCACCACGTTCACCATCTCCGGGCGACGATCCCTAACTACCATTTGCAGGCAGCGTACGATGCCATCCCGGCATTGCAAGCTGTGCAACCGCTCACGCTGCGCCGGAGTCTGAAGTCGCTGACGCTGCGACTGTGGGATGAGCAGGGTGGGAGATTGGTGGGGTTTCGGGAGGCGCGAGAGCTCGAGCTGCATGGCAGCGCCTGACCGATTGTCGATTCTCAAGCGGCAGCTGTTTCTCTTCGTTCAGGCAGTCAACGTCGGTCTCTTCAGCGCTGCGAACGCGCGATTTCGACGATAGCCGATCTACTCCGTCAGTGCAGTGTGCCCTTCCGACGCGTCGGGATCCTCGAGGTTAGGCTTGCGCCAGACCTGACAAACGGGAGAAGGGTCGCCGCTGTATAGTGCCTGATCGCTCCCCAAACCGTAATCGGCACCTCCGTCCGCCTTGCGCTCCCCCCCACTTCTGTGCTATCATGTACTAGAACATACGTACTAATTAGGGGGGTAGTACCGGCAATGACTTATGTTGAGCTTCACGCCCACTCCAATCACAGTTTCCTGGAGGGCGTCGTCCATCCCCATGAGCTGGTCGCCCGCGCCGCCGACCTGGGCCTTCCTGCGCTAGCTCTCACCGACACCAATGGCCTTTACGGAATGGTCCCCTTCGTTTACGCCGCCGCTGAAGCCGGACTCAAACCGCTGATCGGCGCCACTCTCAGCCTCGAGGGCGGTACCCATCTCGTCCTCTTGGCTGCCACACCCCGGGGCTACGCTAACCTCGCGCGGCTTATCACCTTGGCCCACCGCGACCACCCCAAAGGAACTGCAGCGCTGGATCCCGCGCTGCTGGGTGACCGCGCTGGTTCCAATATTGAAGTCGAGGGCTCTGGACCTGTGACCTCTGGGCTTATCGCTCTATCCGGCGGGCCGGGAGGTCCCATCGATCACCTGATTGATACCGATCCTCAAGTTGCCCACGCCGTCGCTGCCCGCTACCGTGACCTCTTCGATCCTGGCAGCTTCTACATCGAACTGCAACGTCATCTTCACCGCGGCGAGCACCGCCGCTTGCGCCGCTTAGCGGACCTGGCCAAGTCCCTAGGCGTGCCCTTGGTGGCTACTGGCGGCGTGCGCTACCTCTACCCTGAACAGCAGGCCGTTTATGATGTCCTGACCTGCATCCGGCTGCACACCACCCTCGACGCTGCCGCTGGCTGGCTGCCCGATAACGATCAGTACACGCTGCGCACACCGACGGAGATGGCATGTCTTTTCACAGATTTCCCCGGCGCCGTAGATGCTACAGCTGAGATCGCCGCACGCTGCGCTCCTGCCACCGCCTTCCTGCCGGCAGGGCACCAGATTCTCCCGACCTTCGCCACTCCCGATGGGCGAAGCGCTGACGCTCATCTGCGACGCCTCTGCGAAGCTCAACTGGTGCGGCGCTACCGCAGTAAGCCGCCGCGGGCGCTGCTGGATAAGGAGCTGGGCCTTATCCGCCGCCTGGATCTGGCCAATTTTTTTCTCATCGTCGCCGATATCGTGCGCTTTAGCCGCGCCAATGGCATCCGCTGTCAGGGCCGGGGCAGCGCCGCTAACTCGTTGGTTGCCTACCTCCTCGATATCTCTCCGATCGATCCCGTGACCACCGACCTGGTCTTTGAGCGCTTCCTTTCCCCAGAGCGTCCCTCGCCGCCCGACATTGACATCGATTTCGCCGCCGACCGCCGCGAGGAGGTGATCCAATACCTTTACGCACGTTATGGTCGCGACCATTCTGCAATGGCCTGCACCCTGGTCACCTACCGTTCCCGATCAGCTGTGCGCGACACTGCCCGGGCTATGGGTCTCCCCCCACCGCTAGCCGACCGTTTGGCCTGTACTCTCAACGGCGTCGATCCTGCAACTGCCGCGCACGCATCCCTAGTCGACGAGATCGCTCTGTCGGGCGCCGATATGGCTTTCACCGCGCTACCCAACTTACTGCGCATCGCCACTGCCCTGGTGGGTAGCCCTCGCCACCTCGGTATTCATAACGGTGGTATGATCCTCTCTGGACCGCCTCTCTCAAATTTGATCCCCATCGAGCCGGCCACTATGCCCGGGCGAACGGTTGTGCAGTGGGACAAGGCGAGCCTGGAGGCGGCCGGTCTTATCAAGATCGACATCCTCGGACTGCGCATGCTGAGTGCAGTGGAAGACGCCGTGCGCTTCGTTGGCGAGTTCCGTGGGACCGTACCGAAGGCGGCGGAAATGCAGGCCCCGGATCCCCAGGTCTACGCTATGCTTGGACGTGGTGAGAGCGTCGGTGTCTTTCAGGTCGAGAGCCGCGCTCAGGCCAACCTGCTGCCTAACTTTCGGCCGCGCACCCTGAGCGATCTAACTATCCAGGTAGCGCTGATCCGCCCCGGACCCCTGCAGGCAAATATGGTGCGGCCCTACCTGCGGCGGCGTCAGGGCCGCGAACCCGTCATCTACCTCCACCCGCGGTTGCGGTCAGCGTTGGAGGAGACCCTCGGCGTCATCGTCTTCCAAGAACAGGTGCTCAAGGTCGCGCGAGATCTGGCCGGCTTCACCCCCGGCGAGGGTGAGCAACTACGGCGTGCGCTGGGCAGCAAGCGGGGCGCGGACGCCGTGGCGGTCTTCGAGGCACGCTTTATCGCCGGTGCTGCGGCCCAGGGTGTGCCGGAGAATGTTGCCCACCAGGTCTTTGCCCAATTACAGGCCTTTGGCGGCTACGCTTTTGCCAAGAGTCACGCTGCCGCCTTCGCCCTGCTCAGCTACCAGTCAGCCTGGCTGCGCTGCCACTATCCTGCTGCTTTTTTCACCGGCCTACTGCGCCACCAGCCGATGGGCTTCTATCCGGCCCACGTCATCGTCTCGGAGGCGCGTCGCTGCGGCGTCGTCGTGCGATCGGTGGATATCGTCCGTTCCGGAGCGCGGACTCACGTTGAGGAGGGGCCGCAGGACGCGACCCCCAGCCGCAGTGAGGGGGGCGCTGGGGCCATTCGCCTGGGGCTGGACCTCGTGCGGGGGCTGGGGTATGAAGCAGCGACGCGCATCGTCGAGGCCCGCCGGGGTTCGCCCTTCGCGGACCTGGCTGACCTTGCAGGACGGACAGGGTTGGGGCGACGGGAGCTGGAAGCAGTGATCCAGGCCGGAGCCTTGGATGGCTGGGGGATCTCGCGGCGTCAACTGCTTTGGGATCTCCGCGAGGCTCTCGCCCGTCGGCCTGCGGCTCCGCCGCTCCCGCTTGCCGACCGTAGGGAGAGGGCTGCCGATGAACCGCAGTTCGCCGCTTTGTCGGCAGAGGCGCGGATGCACTTGACATATGCCCATACTGGCATAGCGGCGGCTGGGCATCTCTCCGCCCTGGTAGCGCGGCAGATGGATCAGCTGGGAGTCTCGCACAGTGGAGATCTGGTGAAGCAGCCTCACGGCGTGGGAATCAGGGTGGGCGGCGTTGTCGTCGCGCGCCAGACTCCACCCACGGCCGGAGGTATTGCGTTCCTGGCTATTGAAGACGAGGAAGGCCTAATTAACATTATCCTTCCGCCTGAGGTGGTGGCGAACTATCGGGAGGCGCTGAGAGAGCAGTTCCTCGTCATTCACGGTCGGGTACAGCGCCACGGCGCCGCCGTCAGCGTTGTCGGTGACCATCTCCTTCCTCTCGTGCCCTGACACAGACCTCGGGGCCGGACAGTGGTCGGCTTCCTAAGGTGTCTCCAGGTGCAGGGTCGCGTCGGCAGGCATGCCCGGCTTTAACACGTGATCGGGATTGGGTATCGCGACGTCGACGGCGTAGACAAGGCTCACGCGCTCTTCCTCGGTCAGCACCTCGCCGGGGGTGAACTCAGCCTCGCCGGCGATCGTTGCGACGCGACCGGTGAAAACCCGCCCGGGAAGGCTTGTTACGGTGATGGAGACCGGCTGCCCTATCTGAACCCGACCGATGTGGCGCTGTGGGATGTAGAGAACCAGTGTGACCTCATCGAGATTGACGATCCTCAGCAAGGGTTGCCCAGCGACGGCGGTCTCGCCTACCCGCACTAGGCGATCCGTGACGATGCCGTCCAGCGGCGCGCGCAGCGTCAGCTGGGCAAGATGCGCATCAAGCAGCTCGAGTGCCGCATCAGCCTCGCTGAGGGCCGCCTCAGCGACAGCGATCTCCTCGGGCATAGGCCCGGCGCGGAGGTCGTTCAGATGGGCTCGGGCCAGCGCCACCTGCAGTGCAGCGAGGTCGGCTTCGGTCTCAGCCTGATGCAGCTCAGCCTGCAGGTCGAGGGGATTGTCACGCAGCGCTATCAGCGCGCCGAGATAGGCGCGCGCACCGTGCAGATCTGCTTCGGTCTCCTCCAGCGCCGCCGTGGCAGCCTGCATTCGCAGATCCCAGGTGCGCTTGATGTCGCCGCCCCGCTCGGCATAGACGTTGCGCTTTAACTCAGTCGCTGCTAGCTCGGCGCGGGCGCCTTCAACCTGCTGCTGGGCCAGCGCCACTTGCCCGTGTGCCTCGTGGATCTGCGCATCGAGTGTCTGGGGGCTTGAGATTGTTTCTTGGTTGTGCAGCACGGCTTGCTCCGCTCCGGCGTGCCGGGCCTCCGCTTCGGCCAGCTCGGCGGCCGCAGCGGCAATCTCCGCATCGTGTGTGCCGGTCTGCACCAGCGCCAGGTTCGCCTTGGCCACAGCGCGGGCAGCCTCTGTCTCTCGGCGCTGTGCCAGTAGCGTGCTGTCATCCAGGTGTAGGACCATCTGGTCGGCGGTTACAAAATCGCCGCGGCGTACCGGCAGTTCGGAAACACGTCCATCCGTCTCGGTGGCCACGCGCACTTCAACACCCTCAATGAACCCTGAGGTGGTGAGGGTGACCTGTACCTCAGGTGTGGGCTGAAGCACGCCGAGTAGATCCTGGACAGTCGCGCATCC
>PWVB01000287.1 GCA_003562365.1 Anaerolineae bacterium | reverse complement strand
CCTTGCAGATCGAGCAAGGTATGCATCTTGATCGCCGACTTGGTCGATCGGAACGGTGCCCACGGAAACAGCGTCATGCACAGGTCGATGGTTGTGGAGTCGAGCGCATAGGCGGTTCCGTCCCAGTCGATGTCCAGTGGTGTGTCGACATAGAGCTTGCGGGCCTGAGTGATCAGACGCTGGGCGAAGTCGGCATAAATCCGCCAGTCGCGCTTTGCGTTGGCATCGGCCAGTGTGGCCCGGCGAATTGGCTGCCGGAACCCCATGTGATAGAGCTTGTTGGCCTGGGCGGCCAGGCAGACTTCGATGTCGCGCAGGCTCTCCCGGTAAGCGAGTTGGGCGAACGCCATGGTCCGAAATTGTTGGGCGCAGGACAGCGACTTGACGTAGCGGTCTCCCTGGTAGCGCTCGACGATCCGGCTGAAGCTGGTCCAAGGCAGGAAGTCCATCAGTTGAGAAAACAGGGTCTTGCCGTTGTACACGGCGGTGATCTCCGGGGCACGGCGGGCCAAAATGGCAGAAATCACCGTTCAAGACGACACCACCCGAAAACGCGCCTAACATGCTGATTAGAGTATCTTTTTCCGACGTCGAATTAACTTTCACCGGACACTAGTGGTGTCGGTCATTTCAGATGCCGGCATCAGTCCGGCGCACAGGCTCAATACCCCTTCAGCCATCGTTCGTGGCTCGAGGGTGCCACCCCTGCTGCGGACTTCAGGGCAATCAGACCGCCTTGTGACCGAAATTGAACTGAAGAAGTCCGCGAATCTTGCGGTGAACAGATTCTCTGCACCCCCCTGCGGCTTTGCCAGGTCGCCAATGAACTGCTCGATCCGGTCGACCTGACGATCGAGCCCGGAGAAATCATCTGTCTGTCCGGGCCCTCCGGATCCGGCAAGTCTCGCCTGCTGCGCGCCGTGGCTGACCTGGAGCCGCACGACGGTGAGGTCTGGCTCGGCGAGCAGGCCCAGTCACTGACCCCGGCCAACGATTGGCGGCGTCAGGTGATGATGGTGCCGGCCGAAAGCCAGTGGTGGGCCGATACGGTCAGCGAGCATCTGGCGGACGAGTGCAGCGCGGCGGTGAGCGCACTCGGGCTACCGAGCGAAGCAATGAGCTGGCAGGTCTCTCGACTGTCATCCGGAGAGAAACAGCGCCTGGCCCTGATCCGGGCCGTGGCGCTGGCGCCGTCGGCACTGCTGCTGGATGAGCCGACAGCCAACCTGGATTCAGAAGCGACAGCAGCTGTCGAGTGCTGGCTGCTGAACTGGCTGAAGACCCATCCCGCTCCGGTGCTTTGGGTGACCCATGACCCGGCCCAGATCGACCGCCTGGCCGGTCGCCACTTGCTTATCGAAGGCCGACGCCTGGTGGATGCGCAATGAGCGTGATCGAACTGCAGTGGTGGCAGCTGGGCCTGGCCGCCCTGATGGTGCTGGCGCTGGCTGCGACCACCGTGGCCACTCGCCTGCAGATCGCCCGGCCGCTGTTGATCGCGGCTACCCGCACGGTCATCCAGCTGGCGCTGATCGGCCTGGTGCTGGAAGCGCTGTTCGCGGTCGGCAGGCTGGGCTGGGTCGCACTGATGGCGCTGGTCATGCTGCTGGTTGCTGCCCGCGAAGTCATGGCGCGCCAGAAATACCGGCTGACCGGCGGCTGGGCCTTTGGCATCGGTTCCGTGTCGATGTTCGTGTCGGCCTTCTCGGTAACCGTGCTGACCCTGGTCGTGATCATCGGCCCCGAGCCCTGGTACCTCCCGCAATACGCCATCCCGCTGCTCGGCATGCTGCTGGGCAATACCATGACCGGCGTGGCGCTGGGACTGGACCGGTTGACCGAATCGGTTTGGCGGCAGCGGGCGGTGATAGAAAATCGGCTGATGCTGGGCCAGCGCGCGTCCGAGGCGGTCGGGGACATCCGCCGCGAAGCGATGCGCTCGGGCCTGATGCCCATCATCAACGCCATGGCCGCAGCCGGCATCGTCAGCCTGCCAGGCATGATGACCGGGCAGATCCTGGCCGGCACCGCGCCGGCGCTGGCGGTCAAGTACCAGATCCTGATCATGTTCGCGATCGCCGCGGGCACCGGCTTCGGCACCGTATTCGCGGTGCTTGCCGGCAGCCGACGTCTGCTCGATGATCGCCAGCGATTGCGCCTCGATCGGCTCAGCAAAGCACCGTGACACGATAGTATTGGCCTCATCATGGACAATAAACTGCGCTGGCTGTGGATCATTCTGTTCGGCGTGCTGCTGTGGTGGGCAGTGGGCCCCAGCGGTGCGCCAATCGCGCAGTTCGAGGGGCTGCCGGAGCCACTGCCGACGAGCTTTGATCACCGGCTGTCGATTGCCGGCGAGCCGCTGCAGACAGCTACGGCCCGAATGCCGGAGGCTATCGTCGCCGATCACTTCGTGCTCAGGCCGATAGCCGAGTTCGAAGTCGAGGCCCGGGTGCTGTCCCGACGAAACTATCGCCGCGGCATCGAGTCCCGACTTTCACCGCTGGACCTGGCGCTGGGCTGGGGTCCCATGGCTGACCCGGAAGTGCTGCAGCATATCCGCATCAGCCAGAGTCGCCGTTACTTCTATTGGCGAGTACGGGAATTTCCGATCCCGCGGCGCCAGATTGAAACCAACAGCGCCAACATGCATCTGATCCCTGCCAACCGCGACATCGCCCGCCAGCTGGACGCGATCAGCCGCGATGACCAGGTCCGGCTGGGCGGCTGGCTGGTGGATATCGACCGCGACGATGGCTGGCGCTGGCGCACTTCACGCACCCGCACCGATACCGGGGCCGGCGCCTGCGAGATCGTGTTCGTCACCCGCGTGGCAAGGCTATAGGGCCTCCTCAGCTTTCGAAACCATCGCGGAAGATCAGGCCGGCATCAGCGGGCAACGCCGGTGCCGAGCGCAGGACGCGCGAGGCCGGGGTCGGCCGCTCCAGCGTACCGTCGGGCAGCTGCCAGCCGACCGCCACGTTGTCACCGCCGGTCGCCTCTTTCATCAGCGCCTCGATCCAGTAGGCCTGACCAGCCTCCAGCCAGATCTCGGCCGACTGCTGGGTCGGGAACTTGTCCCATTCGCGCGGCTGGGTCCAGCCGGTATGGAAGGCGATTTCCTCGGCGCCGGCCGGATCGGCATCGGCCGACAAGCGCAGCGAGCCGTTGTCGTCGCTGGCAATCCAGAAGCGGTAGTAGCCTGTTTCCGGCGCACACAACCAGCCGGTCAGCCGCGCGCCGTAGTTGTCGTCGAAGTTGGTCGGCCCCTCGAACAGGTCATCGATGATCCATTCATGATCGGGCTGGTCCGGAAAGGCCGGGTGAGCGAGCAGATCCGCCACTTCTGCCCCGGCAATACCGTCCCACTTTTGATACAGGACACCCTGCGGGCCCTGGCAGAAGCCGAAGTTCACCCGGACAGGGCGGGTCAGAGAGGTCAGACCCGGTGCGTGCCCTGCCCTGGCCTGCAGCCATGCCGGCCCGGAACCTCCGGTCCACGGCACCACCCATGGCGGCGAGTCCAGGCTGGCGATCACCTGCCCGTCGACCAGGAATTCCACGAAATCGACCGCCGGGTCAGCACTGACCACCAAATCGACCGTGGACTGCACGGCAAAGGCCTGATCATGATCCGGGCTGAGCCAGGACAGGATGGGTGCCGACTGTGGCGAGGCCGGTTCGTCGTCGTCGATCTGCCGAAGGTAGGCAACCAGCTGCTCGATCTGCTGCGGGCTCAAGCTGCCGGTCGGGCCGTGCGCGCCGGACGGATTGTGCTCGGTGAACACTTGCTGCAGGGTGTCGGCGCGCCCGTCATGCAGATACGGGCCGCCGCGCCACAGTCCGCGCAGGGTGGGTGTATCCAGGCCGAGCAGCGGCTGGCCCAGGCGCTGGCCGGACGAGGCTGCCAGTGTGCCCACATCGTGCATCAGGGCCTGGCCGGAATCGGAAAACGCGCTGCCGCCATGACAGCGCTGGCAACCGGCGTCCAGGAACAGGGTGCGGCCGGCCTGACCATCGGTGGTCAGGCTGCCGTCGGCGGCCCGATACGGACTCTGGCCGAAGCTGTCCAGGCTGGAGACATAGGCGGCCAGGGCGTCCAGGTCTTCGGACAGGCCGGCGAACGGCGCCCCCAGCGGGTCGGGATGGAAGTCAACGCTGGACAGGAAGCCGGTGCCGGCAAACAGGTTGCGAATCTGGATCTCGAAGTCCTGGATCTCGTCGAAATTGGCGCTCCAGTGAACGAAACCGTGTCCGAGACCGGCCCGGCCCTTGAGCGGAATGGTTCGTCTAAGCCCCTCGCCCTGCTGGGTGAAATCCCAGACCCGGCCGTCGCCGCCGTCATCGAGGTGACAGCTGGCGCAGCTGATGTAGCCGTCGGCGCCCATCCGGGTATCGCTGGCATCGTAGAAAATGCGTTTGCCAAGCAGCAGCGGGGCGCTGAGCACCTCATTGACCGCAGTCGGCACCACATCCATCTCCACCAGGTCTGGCTGACCGGTATTGATCACCGCTGCGACATCGATCACCGATACGCTGCGGTCGAGATCGTTGCGGGCAAACAGTCGGCCGGTCTGGGCATCGATGGCCAGGCCGCGGGGGACGAATCCGATATCGACATCGCCAAGCTGCTGGCCCTGCCAGGGATCGACCGCCACGACCCGGTGGTTGCCGGCCAGAGCGACAAAAAGCACCGCGCCGCCCGGTGACGGCGCCAACGCCAATGCCAGGCTGGCATCGTCGATATCGATGCGCCTGTCAACCAGCTCCAGGCCGGCGTCGGCATCAACGCTGCCGATCAGCACCCGAACCATGGTTTCGAAACTCAGATCGCTGCCTTCGCGCCACTGACCGCGCAGGATGTTGTCCTTCTTGGCCGCATACCACAGTCGCTGATTGTCCGGTGCCAGGGCCAGCGCGGCGATGTAGTTGGGCAAACCGCGCGCGGCCGTACCCGAGTCCGGCGAATCGACATCCAGCGGCAGCTCGATCTCGCCGCTTGCAGACAACGCCGGCAGGCTGAGTTCGACGATGCTGCCATGGCTATCGCTGGGCGATACCAGGCGGCTGACAAGCAATCGGCTGCCATCACCGTCAATCGCCAGGGCATGCGCCCGCGGTCCGACCGACACCCTGCCCTGCTCGGTTCCGCTCAGTGGATCAAACGCAATCACTTCGCCGCTGCCGGCCAGCGTGGCGTAGCCGGCATCGCTATCGGAACCAAACACGATTGCCTGCGGCTCGGTGCCACGACCGGTGAACAGCTCGACCGCCGGCTGTCCGGTCGCCGGGTTCAGACGAACCAGGCGGTGATCGCCATGGCAGGCAATCCATGGCCGGCCCTGGCCGTCGATCGCCACGTCGCGCGGCCGGCTGCATACCGGCTGCTCGAACAACAGCTCGAGTGAGTCGGCGTCGATCGCCGCCACGCTGCCGTGATCGGGGTTGACCACCCACACCCGGCGTGAGGTCTCATCGATGGCAATGCTGTCGGAACGACCGGGCATGGCCCCGACCGGCGCCGGATCGACCACGATGCGTCTGGTGCGGGTCAGTATCTGCCCGCCCTGATCCCGGATCTGAACCTGAACGTTAAAGGTCCCGGGTTGGGTGTAGACATGGGCAAACGGCGCGGCAAGCTGCCATTCCGGCGAGACCGAGCCATCACCGGGCTGCCAGCGATACTCCAGCGCGCCGGTTCCGCCCTGGGCACTGATCGACAGCTGAACCGTCTCGCCGGCTGTCACCGGGGTATCCGGATCAAACTCGATTGCGCCGGTGGTGATCGGATCGCCGACGCCGATTTCATCGCCGGTGGAGAAGTGAAAGATGTATTCCTCGGCGGCATTGCCGGCCACATCCCGGATCCCGCCGCCGACGATGCGCACCTCGTAGGTGGTATCCGGCAGCAGTGGCTCGACCGGAACAAAATTGACCACGTCGTAGTTGCTGTCCATGACCACACCCGCAATCGGATCGCCATCGATCGGGCGGACCTGAATGGTCTGGTCATTGACCGTGGTCGAATCCAGCACCTCGTTGATCACCAGTCCGATCACCGTGGTCACCGGCTGATTGACCGCGCCATCGACCGGCAGGTGATAGCCCACTGAAGGCGGGGTGGTGTCCAGTCCGTCCTGGTGGGCGAACAGGTAGGAGCTGCTGGCGTTGGTCTCGGAGCTGGAGATCAGCAGCAGATGGCCAAGCGGCACCCACTGGAAGTCACCGAAGCCGCCGCTTGGCGGGGTGAACACGCGCTCGACGGTCAGCGTTTCCATGTTGAACTTGGTGCCGCGATTGAAGCGCCCGGCAAAGGCGTAGTTGTCCTGGAAGTGGACGTAGCGGCCGGGCAAGTCATCGTAGGGAATGGTGGCGGCAATGGTCAGGTTTGACGGATCGGAGATGTCGATCACCAGCGCATTGGCATTGCCGTCGGGGCCGTTCAGGTTGTCGCCGTTCATCAGCACCACGTAATGACGCCAGATCTGCCAGGCATTGGTGTACTGGCGGATGTTGCCGGTCAGGGTGTCAAGCAAAACGGGATTTTCCGGATCGCCGATATCGAACACCGCCATGCCGGACTGGTCATCACCGGGGGTAAAGAACAGCAGGT
>PWVB01000131.1 GCA_003562365.1 Anaerolineae bacterium | reverse complement strand
CCTCAATCACCATAGGCACCAGGACGTCGCGACCGTTGATGGTGAAGTTCGTGGCGATGCCCAACGGCAGCATATAACGCCCGACCACATTCTCAATCATGTGATCAGCACGCTCTAGGCTCAGACCTTGGTTTAGACTCTTGTATTCGCTGTCGGTGAGCGCCGTTTGCTCCCGAATCAGATCCAGCCGTTCGGCAACGGAGCGGTGATAGAATCCACTGAGACGCGAGTTAGGTTTTTGTGCCATTGGAGGTCCCTGTGCTCCTTTTTAGTGGGTCAATCATAACACAAAGGCTCTCTCAAAAGCTATCAGGTTGTCTTTCTCTGCCCAAATCATACTAAAAACATACTTTTGACAGGCGTGATGTCCACGACCGCTTGCTTTCTCCGCAGTTTGGGCTATTCTCGAGAAGGTCCTCCTGTCGAGATCAGCATCTGAAGCATAACAACATTGGGAGCTTTGGTCGATCGTGTTACGTGAGCTGCACATCGAAGATTTTGCGATTATCGATGAACTACATCTTGTCCTGGAGCCGGGATTCAACATCCTCACCGGCGAGACTGGGGCTGGAAAATCCATCCTGATTGACGCCGTCACTCTCATTCTGGGAGCGCGCGCTGACATGAGCGCCATACGTCAGGGTGCAGAATCTGGACGCGTTGAGGGGATGTTCTTGCTCTCTCCAGATATGCAAGCTGCCTTAGCTCCAATCCTCGAGCGCGAGGGATTGGAGGGGGATGCGTTGGACACTCTGTGGCTGGCCAGAGAGTTGCGTAGTTCTGGGCGAACTGTTGCGCGGGTGAACGGTAGAGCCGTCTCAGTTTCCCTGTTGCGCGAGGTCGCCGAAGGGCTTGTGGATGTACATGGGCAAAGTGAGCATCTCAGCCTGTTGCATATCGATCAGCACGTGACTCTTCTCGACCGCTTTGGAGGATTGGATTCGCTTCGCGAGCAGGTTACGGGCACGGTGACACAGATCCGTAAGGTCCGGCGAGAGCTGCAGCGGCTGCTGAGCAACGAGCGGGAACGTATGCAGCGCATTGACCTGTTGCGCTTTCAGGTTGATGAGATTCAGAATGCCGCGATTCAGCCCGAGGAAAAGGCGGAGCTGGAAGCCGAGCTTGTGAGGCTGACCAATGCCGAGCAGCTAGTAACGCTGGCCTCTGGCTTGGTCGCGCGGCTGGAGGATGGAGATCAGCGCACGCCGGCGATTCTGGATTTACTGGGGCGCAGCCAGAAAGATATGGCTGCGTTGGAGCGCATTGATGTCCAATTGGAGCCACAGCGCCAGCTCCTGGACGAGATCGGATACCAGGTTGAAGATCTCGCTCGGGTGCTGCGTGACTACGCAGCCGAGATTGAGTTCAATCCCAAACGCCAGAGTTGGGTGGAGGAACGCTTAATCCTATTGCGGCATCTGGAGCGGAAATATGGCGGCAGCCTTGAAGAGGTCCTGACCTATGCGTCCGCCGCAGCTGAAGAGTTGCGGTCATTGGAGCACAGCGATGAACGCATTGCGGTTCTCCAGAAGGAGGAGGCAGCCCTTTTCACAACGGGCGTAGTGCTGTGTGTGGAGCTTTCGCAGCGCCGGCAGGGGGCTGCAGAACGGCTGACCGTCGCGGTCGAACACCAACTGGATGATCTCAAGATGGAAGGGGCACGCTTTGGCGTGGCGTTTGAGCACAGACCTTCAGACAACGGCGCACCTCTCGATCGTCCGGTGCCGCGAGCCCTGACGGTGTCTAGCGGCGGCGTTGAGCTGGTGAATGAGGCGCCCGTTGAACGAGTTGACTTTGATACTACGGGGATTGACAGGGTGGAGTTTCTTGTGGCTCCCAATGTAGGGGAGGGTCTCAAGTCGCTGGCACGCACAGCCTCGGGAGGAGAGACGTCACGCTTGATGCTGGCGCTTAAGGCCGTGCTCTCTGCGGCTGATCGGACGCCGACGCTGATCTTTGATGAGATCGACCAAGGCATAGGAGGCCGCATTGGCGGTGTAGTGGGCGGCAAGCTGTGGGGCTTGACCATACCCGATGGCGCCACAAGTGTCCGGCATCAGGTGCTCTGTATCACCCATCTGCCGCAGCTAGCGGGTTTCGGCGATACACATTTCAAGGTACTCAAAGAGGTGGTAGATGATCGCACGGTAACCCACGTGAAGCTGCTGGAGGCTGAGCAGAGGATTGCTGAGTTGGCTCAGATGCTGGGCACACAGGGCGCTGTCGCCGAGCGCGGCGCTTGCGAGATCCTGAAGCAGGCTGAGCAAGTGAAGCGCAAGGCATCACAGACTGACTGAACTCCGAAGGCCCAGAGTCATTGCCCCAGCGGCGTTTGCTGAATGTTAGAAGATAATTATAATGGACTTTGGGCTTTGCAGCTGGGCCTAAGTCGCTGGTGAGGGTCCGGTCCCTTGCGTGTATTCAGGGCAGATTAAGGACGGTCGCATATGGCGCTTAAAGGCAACCTTGAGGATTTTGGGATTACTCAACTGCTGAACCTGATCAACTTGGCTCGCAAGACCGGCACACTCTACCTGGAGGGCCCAGAAGGGGCGGCTTTTCTCTGTTTCCGCGAGGGGAAACTGATCTACGCTTCGCGGGATGGCGTCGAGGACTCGCTGCCAGTCATCCTTCAACGCGCCGGTGTCTTCAACTCTGATCACGTCCGGATGATACAGGAGAATATGCCTGGCAAGCCCGACCAGGACATCGCTAAGGTCCTAATCACCAGTGGTCGGCTGAAGCAGCAGGTCGTTCTGCGACATCTAAACGCCCACGTTCTAGATCTGGTCTACCAAGTTTTCTCTTGGAGCCGGGGGCAGTTTCGGTTTGAGCCTTCTGAGTTGCCTGTCCGGGGGCGAATTACCACTGCGATTGCGCTCGAGAACGTCATCATGGAGGGCAATCGGCGGCTGAAGGAGTGGGAACGCCTGAGAGATGAATTGCCTGACCTGGATATTTCTCTCAAGTTTGCCGAGCGACCGTCGGCTCCACTGCGCGATATCAAGTTGAGTGTCGAGGAGTGGCGGGTCATTTCATTTATTAATCCCCAAAACACCATTCGTCAGGTAGCGCAGTACAATAACATGGATGAGCTACAGATTCGCAAAATCGTCTATGGGTTGCTGCAAGCTGGCTTGGTTGAGATGGTGCGACCGCAGCGTCCCACCATGACAGCACCAGCAACCTCCAAGACTGGCGAATCAAAGCCCGCCGAGGCGGTCCCGAGTTCTCCTATGCAGCGCCCGGCGGTGAAACGCGGTATCATTCAGCGGCTGATCCGTCGTATTCGGGAGCTATAGTTGATGCAGACGCTGAAAATCGTCGTGACCGGGCCATTCTCCTCGGGTAAGACAGAGTTGATTCAGGCAATCAGCGAGATTGCTGTAGTGTCCACCGAGCGGCGGATCACCCAGGAGTCCGAGCGCATCAAGAGCCAGACGACGGTCGCAATGGATTTTGGCCGGATTACCATCGATGAGGAACTCATTCTCTATCTTTTCGGAACACCGGGACAAAAGCGCTTCAATTTCATGTGGGAAATCCTTTCAGAAGGTATGCTGGGCTTCGTTGTGATGATTGACAGCACCCGCCCCGAGACATTCCGTGAAGCTCGGCGGATTCTGGACACATTCCGAAGTTACTCTCCCGTGCCCTATATTGTGGCCGCCAACAAGCAGGACTTGGAAGATGCCTGGTCGGCTGATGATCTGCGGATCGTATTGAGGGTCGACGGCGACATCAAGGTGGTGCCCTGCGTTGCCAGTGACAAGGAATCTGTCAAGCACGTGTTGCTTGAGCTTTTGTACTCCATCCTCGATTTGCTGGATGAGGAGGAAGCAGCGGTTGGGAGAGCGGTCGGAGTTGGCGGGGGTGATGCTAGCCCCGCACTGCCTTAGGCGTCGTAGGTTGAAGAACTAAGGTCTGTGAGCTATGAGTTCCATTGTCACCGACCGCGGGATCGTTCACTATGAGGCATTCGGCCGCGGTGTGCCCGTCGTACTGCTGCACTGTTGGCTAGGGTCGTGGAACTACTGGTTTTCGACGATGGAGTTTCTGGCACACTATCGCTATAAGACCTACGCGCTGGACTTCTGGGGCTTTGGAGAATCTGCCAAGCAGGGAGTGTTCTCCGTCGCAGAGTACGTTGAGATGGTTGATCAGTTTATGGAGCGCATGGGGCTGCGTTCGGCGCGGGTAATGGGACATTCAATGGGCGGTACGGTCTCCCTTTCGCTGATGCTGACGCGACCAGAGCGAGTTTCGAAGGTGGCTGTCGTCGGTTCGCCGATTGCTGGGTCGGGGCTGAGTCTGCTTTTGAAGCTCTCTGGTCACTGGCGAATCGCCCAATTGCTCTATGCGGTCCCCGGGCTCTTGCCATCGTTGATTAAGCTGCTGTCTACAACCTATGCTCGGGACTGGCAGACGCTTTGGGGGATGTTGAGCCAGGACCTGTCCCGCACAACAGCAGAGTCCTTCTCGCGGAGTATCCGCGATCTGCATCACACGGACCTGCGACCGCGACTCTCTGAATGTCAGGTACCTGCTATGGGCATCTATGGTTGTAAGGATAATATAGTGGACCCCAAACAGGCGGAGCTGCTGCGCCAAAGCGTTCGTGAGCCTACGGTGCACTACTTCGATGCATCAGGCCATTTTCCGATGTTGGACGAGACGGATCGGTTCCATCAGGCAATACTCGGTTTTTTATCCGACACGTGAGCGAGGATTGGGTCGACCAAACGCTGCGTTTCCCGAACAGGATTTCGCGGATTGTGCTGCTGGCGGTTGAGGATGTCTTGGGCGCGAACAGTGGCAGGGCGGTCCTGACAATGGCGCGGCTCTCTCACCTGATCGATGCATATCCGACTCCAGACTTCGGGCCGGGGCTGGCGTTCACTGAGATCGGGCGGCTGTTTGATGCGGTCGAAGGCCTTCACGGCGTCAAGGTTGGTCGCCAGTTGATGCGTCAGGCCGGGCGCGAGAGCTTTGGGTATTGGATCGAGGGATTTGGTGGTGTAGTAGGCTTTGCGGATGTTGCCCTTCGCCTGCTTCCCCTTAGCCTACGGGTGCGGATCGGTATGGAGGTACTGGCGGAGATCTTCAACCGTTACTCTGACCAGCGCGTCATTCTGGACGAGGAGCATGATACCTTTTTCTTCATATTGGAGAGATGTGGTTTCTGCACCGGGCGGCAGGCCGAAACGCCTGCCTGTGCCTTTGTTCTTGGGGTTCTTGAGGCGACGCTCTTTTGGATAAGTCGTGGTCGTCGTTATGCTGTTGAGGAGACCGCGTGTATTGCATCCGGGAGCCCGGCGTGTAAGCTTTGTGTCAGCAGGATCCCGCTGGAGCGCCGAGCATTGGATATGAAGTATGCGTAAGATCATCTTGAGGGACTCGCGCAAGATCCCACCGTTCAATGAGCCTGCACGGGAGTTGAGTGTGCTGACGAAGCCTCTCTGGCTGCATCAGCGCGATACGCTGGCCCGCCATACCGACGAGGAACGCGAGGTCACATCGCTGTCAGAGATTGATGATGCACGAGAGGAGACGCTTGTCTATCGCGACAATCTCTACTTCGATACCGTGTTTATTGACGAGTTCGTCGATCGCGCTCGAGCACTTGACAAGGCGTGTCGGGTGGCGTTTGCTCTGGATGATCTGGCGATTACCGGCCAGGCCATTTTCCTGCAGCGAGGAATCCGTCAGGAAGGTAGCCACTATGTTGCCGACCTCTGGTACTATCCCTATGGCATTGAGCCGGACGTTCGGTCTCTGGTTATGCATACTGAGCCTCGAGAGGTTGGCTTTTATCACGTTCCCACGCATATGTCCAATCAGTATGGTGACCTGGTTTATGATCTGCCGACCAAACCCTTCCTCTCAATTGAGCATTGGCTGCATGTGCTCCATGCAAACATTGACTTTGGCATCTTCGCGATCGGGGCGCGTTTTGAGCAACAGGCCGAAAGGGATATCAGGTTGAATCTACGGTTGCTCTGGCGGGGGATGTTGGAACGAAAGCAGGTGCTGACTTCCTCGGAATTGGTACGGGTCGGCAAAAACTGCGGCATCGATCCCACCGCAACGATCCAGGGCCCCACCTTTATCGGGGATAACGTCTCGATTGGCCCTGGATGTGTAATTGGGAACTCTTTAATTGGTGACAATGTAACCATTGATCAAGGGTGCCAGCTGATGTTGAGCGTGGTCGGTGACGGCTCGTTTTTGCCCTTTCGTGCCTCACTCTACCGCAGCGTGTTGATGGAGGACTGTATGGTCGCCCAGAACTCGTGCCTGCAGATGTGCGTTATCGGGCGCGGATCTTTTATCGGGGCTGGCAACACGTTCACTGACTTCAATCTGGTCGATCGTCCGGTGCGGGCCGATTTTGGCGGAAGTCTTGAGGAGACGGGTATGACGGCGCTTGGCGGCGCTGTCGGACACAATGTCAGAATCGGGTCGGGCCTGGTTATCTTCCCGGCGCGGATGATCGACTCTGATGTCATTCTATTCGCCTCCCCTGAGCGACGGGTGATCCGTAAGAACATTATGTGGGAAGAGAGCGATCATCTCAAGCTTGACTATGGTCCCCGGCTGCACCCCAGGCTTTATCCCCGCGACTGAGATGGACGCTT